>NZ_JBEXWP010000014.1:0-217100 GCF_040629895.1 Streptomyces sp. NPDC005866 | reverse complement strand
TCCGCCGGAGACGACACCCGGCCGCTCCGCGACCGTGCGCCCAGCAGCGATACCGCGGCGCTCCGCGCCGCAACCACAAAGATGCGATTCCTCCCAGGGCTGGAAGCCCTGGCGTTCCTCGCAACAGCACGCTGAACCCACCGTCGCGGCGCCTCCGATGCCGCTTTTATGCCGTGCTCGGCGTCACGTCACCGCGTCGGTCTCCAGCGGCCCCGCGGTGATGCGGGTTCCAGGGTCAGCCCGAGCCCGAGGGCGGGCTCCTGTGGCTCGCCTCGGAGAAGTTTCCGGTGATCGGCAGGTCCACCGAGGCGACCAGGTACTGCCCGGCGCGGTATTCGTACTCCCGGTCGCCCAGCCTGAGCCGCTTGGTCCCCTGAGCGATCAGCGCCAGCACCGTCCCGGTCGTCGTCGGCGTGGGCGGATAGGGACTTTCGAACTTCGACACGCGAACGCCTTCGATGTCGGTGCTCCAGTCCGGCCGCGCATGGCGGGTGAGCAGCCGGCGGAGTTCGCCGAGGGTACGACGCTGCGGGCGCCGTACGCGACCTGGACGTCACCGCGGTCGTCGCGTACAACGACCTGGTGGCGCGAGGGGCGGCGAGCACGCTGGAGGAGTCGGGCCTGCGCACCCCCGAGGACATGTCGGTCATCGGCTGCGACGACATCTCCCTCGACGACCTGCCGGTGCGGCGAGAGTGCGTGCCGGGCGTCACGAAGGGGCGAAGTGCCTGTTGCGGCACTAGGTTCCCGTGGCCGGGAGCTCGACGATCAGCCGGGCGCCCGGGCTGTTGTCCTCGATATGGACGGTGCCGTGGTGGGCGGTGACGGTGTCGCGCACGATGGCGAGGCCCAGCCCGCTGCCGCCGGTGTCCCGGGCGCGGGCGTCGTCGAGGCGGGTGAAGCGGCCGAACACGCGCTGCCGGTCGGCCTCGGGGATTCCGGGACCGTCGTCGGCGACGACCAGCCGGGCCGTGCCGTCGGCGACCCGCAGGCCGACGGCGATACGGGTTTCGGCATGGCGCAGCGCGTTGTCCAGGAGGTTGCGCACGACCCGGGCCAGGGCATCCTCGTCGCCGGACAGGCGAGCCGCCCCGACATCGTGCTGGTCGATGACGAGCGGGGTGCGGCGGCGGGCCTCGCGGACCTCGGCGTAGACGATCTCGTCGAGGTCGACGGGGCGGCGGCTGAGCCGGGGCCGGGCGTCCAGGCGGGCGAGCCGGACGAGGTCGTCGACGAGCCGGGAGAGCCGTTCGGTCTCTTTCAGCAGACCGGGCGCGAGGACCCGTGCGTCGGCCGACTCGGGGTGCCGGACGGCGACTTCGAGACGGGTGCGCAGGGTGCTGAGTGGGCTGCGCAGCTCATGGGCGGCGTCCGCGACGAACTTGTGCTGCCGCCGGGTGGCGGTGTCCAGACGGGCCAGCAGGTCGTTGAGGGTCTGGGCGAGCCGGCCCAGGGCGTCGTGGGCGGGCGGCACGTCAAGGCGGCGGCTGAGGTCGGAGGTGGTGATCTCGGCGGTCTGGGCGCGCATCGCGTCCACGGGGCGCAGGGCGCGGCCGGTGAGCAGCCACGCCACCGCGGTGAGCAGCGCGACGACGGTCGGGACGGCGGCGGCCAGGCCGGCGGTGAGCTGGGCGAGCCCGTGGTCGACGCTCTCGGTGGGCAGCGCCACGTACACGGTCATGGGGCGGTGGGAGGCGCCGGCCTCGACGGCGACGGCGCGCCAGGTGCCGGTCTCTCCGACCGGGATGTCCCGGACGGTGCGGGCCCGAGGGGTGCCTGACGTACTCGCCGGGAAGGTGAACGCCCGTGGCTTTCCCCGGAGGTTGGCCGAGCCGTAGCGGACCGCTCCGCTCCCGTCGACGACCTGGACGGCGACCTCGCCGTGGTCGGTGAGGGGCACTTTGGCGGTGACACGCTCGCTGTCGACGTCGGCGGCGACGACCTGGGCACGTTCCACGGCGGTCTGGTCGAGTCCGCTGATGAGGCTGGCGTGCAGCCAGACGACGAGCAGGACGGCGGCGCCGGCCAGCCCGGCCGCGATCACCAGGGCGGCGGCCGCGGTCAGGCGCAGCCGCAGGGAGCGGTGAGCCCACCACGAACGGACGCCGGCGGACATCGCTCACCTCACGCCGCCGCGCAGCCGGTACCCGGCGCCGCGCACGGTCTCGATGGTCCGGCAGTCGAACGGGGCGTCGATCTTGCGCCGCAGATATCCGACGTAGACCTCGACGATGTTGGTGTCGCCGTCGAAGTTCTCGTCCCAGACGTGGGTGAGGATGTCCGTCTTGCTGATCACCTCGTCGGGGTGCCTGAGCAGGTACTCGAGGAGCGTGAACTCCCGTGCGGTGAGATCGATGTCGTGGTCGCCGCGGCGGCAGCGCCGGCGGGCGGGGTCCAGGGTGAGGTCGTCGGCGGCGAGCACGGCGGGCCGGGCGGGCGCTCCGCGCCGCATCAGCGCACGGAGGTGCGCGACGAGCACGACGTACGAGAAGGGCTTGCTGAGGTAGTCGTCGGCGCCGAGGTCGAGGGCGTCCGCCTCGTCGTACTCCCCGTCCTTCGCCGTGAGCATCAGCACCGGGGTCCACACCCTGGCCGCCCGCAGCCGCTTGAGGACCTCGTAGCCGGACAGGCCGGGCAGCATGATGTCCAGCACGATGACGTCGTACGACTCGTACAGTGCCCGCCACAGGCCCTCCGGGCCGTCCAGGGCGACATCGGCGACGAAGCCGTCCGCCACGAGCCCGTAGGCGATCGCCTCGGCGAGTCCGCGCTCGTCCTCGATGATCAGCATCCGCATGGCAGCCTCACCCCCACGGTAGCCCAGGACCGTAACCGGTGTTGTCCGAGCTGGTTGCGGCCAGGTCCGCAGGTCGGCGGTGTGCGGGTCACAGACCTTCGTGACGGCGCGGCCCAGGGTGTGTTGGGACAGCCGGGAGGTGTGCTCAAGATCGAACCTGCGGAGGAACCGCTTGTTCGGTGGTCTGGAGACGGAGGCACCCGCGGCGCGTGCGTGGCACGCTCGCCGCAGGCGCCCCTGGTCTCACTGTGTCTGCTTACTTCTCCGCATTGCCGGCTTCGTGCTGGGCGTTCGTGGACGCGTCGGCGTGCCCGCCGGGCCCGTCGGCAGCGTCCGGGGTCTCCGCCTGGCCCTGCTCTCCCGACTGCCCGTTGTCGGGGGCGTTCTGGTCTCCCTGCTGGATGTTGTCGGTGTCCGGACCGGACGGCTCCGACGGCGTGTCCTGCTGGACAACGGACGCGGAGGGTGCCGCGCTCGCGCTGGACGCCGCTACCACGGACCCGACGCCGGCTCCGCCAAGAGCCAGGACGCCGACGGCCGTGGCCGCGATCTTCCGGTTGAACTTCATGATGTCCGCCTTCCGAACGGATCGATGTACTGATACGGCCAGTGTGCGAAGCAGCCCATGAGGCGACCGTGTGGGGTCCATGTGAGCGCTGACATGGTGGAATCCGGGCGAAAACGTCGCCGGATCCGACGTCGGCGGGAACGCCGAAGCCCCCACAGCCCATGCCCGCCGTGGCACCGGAGGGCCGCCCGTGCCGGTGCGCCGCGTCCAGGCGCGGCGCACCGCGGTCACCGTCGTACCGGCTCCTGCTCCCGGGACGGGGCGAGCGGGAGCTCCACGCGGACTCGGGCGCCTCCGTCCGCGGGATTGTCCGCCACCGCCCTGCCGCGGTGCGCTTCGGCGATGGACCGCACGATCGCCAGGCCCAGGCCGGCACCGCCGCTCGTCCGGGCTCGTGCGGCGTCGGCACGCCGGAATCTCTCGAAGGCCAGCGGGAGGAACGCGGGCGGGAAGCCGGGCCCGTCGTCGCGGACCTCGATCACGGCGAACCCCGCTCCGGGTTCGGTGCTGAGCGCCACGTCGATGACCCCGCCGTCCGGGGTGTAGTGCAGGGCGTTGTCGAGGAGGTTGTCCACCGCCTGCCGCAGCCGGTCGGGATCGGCCACGACCCGCACGCTCGTGTCGGCGTTCAGGTTCAGCCGGACACCGCTCGTATCGGCACGTGCCGAGGCCGCGTGGACCGCTCGGGTCAGGATGTCGGCCGGGGCCATCGGTTGGGATCGTATGAAGGCACGCCCTTCGTCCGCGCGGGCCAGCAGCAGCAGGTCCTCGGCCAGCCGGATCAGCCGGTCGGTGTCGTCCGCCGCGGCGGTGATCGCGTCCACCAGCGCATCGTGGGACCGCCCTGGCCGGCTCGCCAGTTCCAGCTCGGCCTTCAGGGTCGTCAGCGGCGTGCGCAGTTCGTGGCCGGCGTCGGCGACGAAGCCGCGTTGCCGGGCCAGGGCCAGGGCAAGGCGGTCCAGTACCGCGTTCATGGTGGTGGCGAGCGTCGCGATCTCATCGCGGGTCTCGGGCACCTGCAGCCGCGCTCCGGTGTCCTGCTCGGAGATGTCCGCCAGGCGGCGCCGCATCCGTTCCACCGGGCGCAGCGCGGAGCCGGTCAGCAGGTAGGCGCCGAGTCCGGCGAGAGCGACAGCGGGCGGGCCGGCGATCCAGAGCGCGGTACTGGTGCGTGTGGTGGCCTCTTCCACCAGATGGGAGCCGACGCCCACCACGACGACGACCGGCCGGGTGCCGTTACGGGCCCGCAGGGCCAGCACCCGGAACTTCTCCCCCTCCAGAACGGCGGTGAACCTCACCGGGGTGCGGGCGGCGGCCTGCCGCTGCGCGGCCGCTGCCAGTGGCTGCCGGCCGGCCTGATCGGTGGTCGCCAGCACGGTGCCGTCGAGGGCGAGGACCTGCGTGATGTCGTCGGACGCCGGGTGCTGCCCCTGCTGATCCACTTGCCGGCCGCCGTCTTTGCCTTCGGGAGGCGGGGGCGGCGGCAGTGGAGGGAGCGGTCCGGCGGACTGGAGGCGCACGGCCTCCGCGTCGGCCCGCACGCGCAGGGTGGAGTCCAGGGAGCTGTTCATACCTGTCGTCAGTTGCTGGACGAACAGCAGCCCGGCCGTGGCTATCACGACCGCTGTGCCCAGCGCGAACAGCAGCGCCAGCCGCCACCTCAGGGGCATGACCGCTCATCCGTCCTTCGTGGGAGCCCTGGCCCGCAGCCGGTATCCGGCCCCGCGGACGGTCTCCAGATGCGATTCCCCGCCCGGCTCGTCGATCTTGCGCCGTAGATACGCCACGTACTGGTCCACGACGTTGGACACCCCGTCGTAGGCGAAGTCCCACACGTGCTCCAGGACGCGGGTGCGGGTCAGGACGTCACCGGGATACCGCAGGAACAGCTCCAGCAGCGCGAACTCCTTGGGCGACAGCTGAAGCTCCGCCTGGCCGCGCCAGACCCGCCGGCTGGACGGGTCCAGCCGCAGGTCCCCCACGGCAAGAAGCGCGGGCCGCTCCCTTGCTCCCCGCCGTAGCAGCGCCCGCAGTCGCGCGAAAAGCTCGGCAAAGCTGAAGGGCTTGGTCAGGTAGTCGTCCGCGCCCGAGTCCAGCCCGCGCACCCGGTCACTGACCGCGTCCCGTGCGGTCAGCAGCAGAACCGGCGACCAGCAGCCACCGGCCCGCAGCCTGCGGCACACCTCGAAACCGTCGAATCCCGGCAGCATCACATCCAGCACGATCACGTCGTACTGACTCTCCTCCGCCCGCCACACCGCCTCCGGACCGTCACCGGCGACATCGACGGCATACCCCTCCTCAGACAGCCCGCGCTGCAGCAGCGCCGCCGTGCGCACCTCGTCCTCGACCACCAGCACCCGCATACCACCAACGTAGGAGCAGCCGCATGTGAACGGCGTGTGAGGACAGCCCCGCGACCGTCTCGCCGTCTCAGCCTCCTCTCAGCGCCCCGGTCGCAGTCTGGAGTCGTCCATCGAGGACGGAAGAAGGAGGAGAGGAACCATGAGGAACCCCAGTGACGAGCGCCGCGACCGGGAGGACACCCGGGACCGCGGGCGCAACGACGAGGCACGCGACCGGCGTCGCGACGACGTCCGTCGCGACGACGTCCCCCGGGACGATGTCCGCCGGGACGACAGGCGGACCGGCGAACAGCGCGAGCGGGACCTCGACGAGCGGGAGCGCCTGGTGCGCACTTCGCGCGTCGCCGATCGGCCGTTCGGCTGAATGGGAAGGGACGGCCGGCCCACGCTCTTCGGGAGCGCGGGCCGGCCTCGTATGACGTCTGACGTCGTTGTATGACGGCGTTCATGCGGTACTCACCGCGGGAGTCTCCGTCCGGCGTACGACGGCCCTGGGCGGTTCGGCGGGCAGCCCCTGCCAGCTGGTGCCCGGGGTCAGCCGCTCCCCCTTCATCACCAGCGACAGCGCCCCCAGCCTGACGTCGGCGCCGACCACGGCGTCGTACAGGACGACGGAACGGGTGCCGATGCTCGCGCCGGGTCCAACGGTCACCGTGGACATCTTCATCACGCGGTCCTCGAAGAGGTGGGTCTGGAGCGAGACATTCATACCGACGGCCGTGTCGTCGCCCACCTCCACGAGGTCGAACTCGGTGAGGAAGGTGGTGCCGATCCAGGTGCGCCGGCCTATCCGGGCGCCGAACAGACGGAGCACCTGCGGCAGGAGGGGGGTGCCGACGAGGAGGCCGGCACAGGCCGGAACCACGGCCGCCTCGAAGAGGCCCGTGACAAACTCCGTGCGCCGCACGAAAAGACTCCACAGCGGCTCGACCCGCGGCCGGTAGGTGCCGATGACCAGACGCTTGGCGAGCGCGCAGGCCACGACGACGGCGAGCGCGGCCCCCGCGGCGAGCACGGGTGACAGCAGCACGGTCACGGCCATCGTGCTGCGCCGGGTGAGGCCGGACAGGGCCAGGATGTACAGGCAGGCGGCGGCCGCAAGCACCGTGGCGGGCACGGTGGCCCTGAAGAACTCGATGACCAGGCGGCCGGCCACGGCCTTGCGGGTGGGCCGGAAGGTGAGCTCCTCCGGGTAGGGCGCGCTGCTCTGGCGTACCGGCAGCCGCAGCGCGGGCGAGCCGAGCCAGGTGCTTGCATCGGGTACATGGTCCGGTGGCGGGACGGTCGCCACGCCGGTCAGGGAGTTCGCGCCCAGCCGGGTGCCGGCCGGGACCAGGGCCGCGTTGCCCACGAAGGCGCGGCTGCCGACCTCGGTCGGGGCGAAGGACATGCGGTCGCCGGCGAAACGGGCGGCACCGACGCTCGCCATGTCGGCGACGAAGCTGCCCTCGCCCAGGGTGAGCAGCTCCGGGTCGAGGTGCGCGATCGTCGAGACCTCGGCGCCGCGCCCGGCCCGCGCTCCGAGCAGCCGCAGCCAGGGCACCGTGTAGAGCGTCGCGTAGAGGGAGTTGGTGAGGGTGAGGCTCTGCTCCAGCAGCTTGTCCGCGATCCACTTGCGCACCCCGGCCGCCGAACGGGCCGGGTGGATGCCTTGGGGCGCCCTGGGCATGACCAGGCGCTTGCCGACGGCGACGACCACGCAGACCGAGCACACGAACACCGGGCCGGACAGGGCGGCGGCCGCCGCTCCCCCCGCCGCTCCGCCGTGCAGCCAGGCCCACCGGAACAGGGCGGCGCTCGGCAGGAGTGTCGCGATCACGGCCGCTTCCAGCAAGACCAGGCCGAGCAGCGCGGCGGCGAGGTGCCGGCGCCGCCAGCGGTCCGGGGCGCCCCGGGCGCTCAGCATGGCCTCGACGGCCGGGGACAGGGCGTCGACCGGGCGGGCGGGTGAACCGGCGCGGCGCGCTCCGGGGGGCACCGGCGCCTCGGGGCCGATGACGGACTGCTCGCCGAGCCCGGAGCGGGGGCCCAGACGGGCGCCGGGTTCGAGCACGGCGCCCGCGCCGACGTACGCCCCTTGGCCGACCGTGATGGGGGCGACCGTGACCCAGCCGTCGTCGACCTGCCAGGGACGCAGTGTGACGCCGTAGCCGATCGCCGCGTCGGCGTCGACGCGCAGCAGGGTCGGCAGGCCTACGAGGCCGGTGTTGACGGTGGTGCGGGGGCCGATGCGCGCGCCGAGGAGCCGCAGGTAGGGGCCGATCAGCGGGGAGCCGCTCAGGAGACGCAGCGGGCCGATGGTGACGAGGAGGACGTCCAGGATCCACAGCCGCAGATAGGTGGCGCCCCACAGGGGATGACGACCGGGCCGGATGCCCGCGGCCAGGGGGCGGGCCAGGGCCACCGGGACGAGCCAGCGTACGGCGAGGTAGCCGGCCGGTACGGCGAGGACCGCCCAGGCGGTGCCCCGGTGTGCGGAGTAGGCGACGGCCGCCGGGCAGGTGAGCAGGACAAGCAGGGCGTACAGCACGGCGGCCTGGGCGAGGCCGGCGCGGGCGACGCGGACGGAGCCGTGGCGGAGCGGGGCCGGCCGGGGCGGGGCCTGGGCGCGCGGCGCGTCCAGGTGCCTGGCGTCCAGGTGTCCGGCGAGAGTATGGACGGTTGGGTGCTCGTAGAGGTCGCGCAGGGTGGTGCCGGCGGTACCGTCGTGGCCGCGCAGCAGGGACACGGCCCGGGCGGCGAGCAGGGAGTGCCCGCCGAGGTCGGTGAAGAAGTCGGCCTGCGTGGACAGTTCGCCGGGGCCGAGGCCGAGCACCTGGGCCCAGGCGTCCCGCACTCGCGTCTCTGTCGCGCCGCGCGCGGGCACCACCGGTCCGGCCGCCGCGAGCCGGCGGCCGGTCGGGGCGGGAAGCCGGGCGCGGTCGGCCTTGCCGCTGGGCATCACCGGAAGCCGGTCGAGAAAGTCCAGGTGGGTCGGCACCATGTAGGTGGGCAGTGAGCGGCGAAGGCGTTCGTGGAGCCGGGCGGTGAGTTCGTCGTCACCGGTCGTGCCGTCGCGGGTGCGTACGACGAAGGCGGCGAGTACGTCGGTCGCGAGTCCGGTGACCGCCTGGGCCACCTCGGGGTCCTCCAGGAGGACGTCGTCGATCTCGTCCAGCGAGACCCGGTAGCCGCGGATCTTCACCTCGGCGTCGGCCCGGCCGAGGTACTCGATCTCGCCGTCGTCGGTCATCCGGCCGAGGTCTCCGGTGCGGTAGAGGCGGTCGCCCCGGGGTGACTCGATGAATCGGTCGGCGGTCAGGTCGGGCCGGTTGACGTACCCGCGGGCGAGGCCGGGGCCGCCGAGGCAGATCTCGCCGACCGCGCCGTACGGCACCGGGCGGCGCCGTTCGTCGAGGAGAACCGCCGAGTACGTGGGCAGCGGGCGGCCGATGGTCACGGGACGGCCCGGCCGCAGTTCCTGCCAGGTCGCGGTGACGGTGGCCTCGGTCGGGCCGTAGGTGTTGAGCATGCGCCGGCCCGGTGTGCTCCAGCGCTCGACCAGGCGGGCCGGGCAGGCCTCGCCACCCACCAGGACGCTGCGGATCCCGGGCAGGTCGCGCCGGATGGTGGCCAGCAGCGTCGGCACGCAGTAGAGCACGGTGATCCCGTGCTCCTGGAGGAAGTCGGCGAGTCCGTCGCCCAGCCGTGCGGCGCCGGCCGGTCCGGCGACGAGTGCGGCACCCGCCGACCAGGTCGGCCAGATTTCCTCGATCGAGAAGTCGAACGAGATCGTCATGCCCTGGTAGACGCGGTCGTGCGGCCGGATGCCGTAGAGCGGGGTCACGACGCGCAGAAAGTTGCAGATGCTGGACTGAGTGATCTCCACGCCCTTGGGCCGGCCGCTCGACCCCGAGGTGTACATGACGTAGGCGAGGGGGTCGTCCTCGGTGCCGTCCTCGGGCGTGGGTATGAGGCGCGGGCGCGGCTCGGCTCGGGCTTCGGCGCGGCCGTCGACCTCGACCACGTGACACGGCGGGTGCGCAGCCGTGGCCAGGGCCGATGTCGTCAGCACAACGGCGGCTCGGGCGTCGCGGACTATGAAGTCGACCCGGTCAGGCGGTGCGGCCGGGTCGATCGGGACGAAGGCGGCGCCGGTCTTGCACACGCCGAGCAGCGCCGCGTACATCTCGACGGACCGGGGCAGCAGCAGCGCCACGCGGCTGCCCGGGCCGATGCCGAGCCCGCGCAGTCGCCGGGCCACCTGGTCGGCGCGGGCGTCGAGGGCGGCGTAGGTCAGGCGGAGAGGCCCGCATTCGAGGGCGACGGCTCGCGGGGTGCGGTCGCGCGCGGCTTCGAAGAACCGGTGCAGCCGGGCGGGCTCCGGCCGCCCGGTGCCGCTCGGCCCGGGCGCGGCGACGGGTGGGGCTGCGGTGTGGGCGGCCATGGGGCTCCCCTTGTCTGCGTGCGATGGCTTCTCGGTCGTCGTCCCGGGTGACGCCCCCAGCCTGGGAGGCGGCCGCTGAGAGGACGCTGAGAACGGACCGACCGGCGGCGGGGGTGGTCTGGCGATCTGCGCAGAGCCCGCTGGTGGGCACGGTCACCGGCAGAGCGCTGCGGGTCTGCGGCAGGCGTGACATTCCACGCCTGCGCTGCCGCTGTTCCCGATCGCGCTCATCGTGGTGATCACGGTGGAGGACATCCGCTCGCCCGAGGACTTCCGTCTGGGCCCCACCCTGGTCATGCCTCGCCATGAACGGAATTTAGGAGAGCCCGGAACTCGGAGACGGGCATGCCGGGTTCGGGAGGCGGCTCGGGGAAACTCACCGATGGCGGCATCGGCAGGACGCCTTGCGTTCCTCCACACGCTTGCGGCCATCAGAGGCGATCTTGCGCCAGATCACAGTGCGGCGACACCGGTGGTCACACCCCGAGGGAACTGGCCATTCATTACGGCCACGACCTGGCGGTGAAGCTGCTAGCTCACATCAGCGGGCGAGTCGCGGTAACAGATGAGGGTGCGGGCGATGCTCGTGAGGGCGAGGAAGTGCTCGGTCTTTCGCTCGTGGCGACGGTGCAGACGGCGGCAGCCGGCGAGCCAGGACATGGTGCGTTCGGTCCGGACGCGCCGGTCGGAACTGGGTGTCGATCGGCGCGTCGTTGACCGCAGGCGGCGTGCTCAGGCGAGGTGCCGGGCGAAGAACCTCAGTGTGCTGTCCTGTTCGAATGCTGGCACGCCCCCGTGTTTGCCGGGGTTGGCGTGCAGCGTCTTCTCGGTCGAGGCGAAGGCGTCGAACAGCGCCAGGCACTGGTCGCGTGGCACGCGCTCGTCGTCCCACTGCACCAGAAACTCCACCGGAACGGAGATCCGTGCGGCGTCCTCGCCAGCGGCCAAGGCCCCGCCAAGCCCCAACACGGCCGCACGGACACGGGGTTCGGCGGCCACGAAGGGAACGCCGAGTCCACATCCCAGCGAGACCCCCCAGTAGCCCACCGGGCCGGCGCCCACGTGATCGAACTGCTGGACCGCTTCCAGAACCGCCTGCCATTCCGGAACGGTCTGGCGGGCCACGAGCGCCTGGAATCCCGCGATCAGCGGCGCGAGTTCTTCCCCGGCCTCCACGCGTGCCCGGTTCTCGGTCGCGATCCGGTCGTACTCCTCGTCCAGCGGCCGATCACCATGGCCGGGCACGTCTACCGCCACCACAGCGAACCCGCACTCGGTCACGAAGCGGCGCGCACGGTCCATGATGTCGGGGGCCTTCTTGTGCTGACCGCCACCGTGTCCCATCACGATGAGGGGACGAGTACCGGCAGCACCTTCCGGCGTCCACAGAACTCCGGGAATCTCGTTGAGGACAAAAAGCTGTTCGCAGACGCCTTCCGAAGACGTCTCAGAGATGAAGCGCATAGCGTTTCAAGCCCTTCGGGATGCCTTATGCGGGCACTCCCCAGGCCATGCGGGGGAGGGAGGCCCGGCCTGTCGCAGCGTTGATGGGTCTCACCTCCTCAAGTTCGCAGTGGGCGCACGGCGGCGCTGAAGGTATCACGAAGGTCCTCGGCCATGTCTGGTTGTTCCGCATGCTCAATGTCCTGCCGGTCTGGATGACGGCGCCGTGGAAGGTGAGGCGGTCGACGATGGCCGCGCAGAGCCGGGAATTCACGGAAATGCGGAGAGAACCGGTTTCCACACGCAGGGCCGACAGAGGTCAGCCGTTCTGGGGAAGGTAGTGTGTTCGAAGCTTGAACGGGCCTCCGGATGAACGGCTTCGGCGCTTGCGACGGGCAAGTCGTCCGTCTGAGCCGCCTGCACGCGACCTCTGAAAGTGGAGTTGATGAACGTGTCGACCGGCGGCAGACGGTTACGGAGTCGGGCTACCACAGCTACCACAGCAACCCTTGTCTTTGCGATCGCCCTCCTGTCCGGGCCGAGCTACGCGACGCCGAGCGACCCCGACCCGCAGGGCGGCAAGTCGATCGATGACATCCGCGCCGAACTCGACGGTCTCTACCGCGAGGCGGAGGTTGCCACCGAGGCGTACAACACCGCGGACGTGAAGGCGACCGAGCAGGAGAAGCGACTGACGTCGCTCCGCAAGGACCTGGCCCGCTCCGAGAGCCGGGTGGACGATCTGCAGGACCTCGCGGGTGCGGCCGCGCGGACGCAGTACCGCGGGGGCAATCTCGCCGCCACAGGCATTCAGTTGCTCCTCGGCGACAACCCCGACCAGGCCCTGAACGAGGCGTCCCAGGCGCGCCAGGCTCTGCGGAATCTCGTCAACGTCTCCGAGGCCCAGAAAACCGCCCACGCGGAGCTGAGCCGGCAGACCGACACCGCCGCGAAGGAACTGCGGGAGCTGAAGAAGAGCCGCGCGGACAAGGCCGCGGCGAAGCAGAAGATCGAGGGCAAGATCGCCGCGGCCGAGCAGATCGAAGCGGGGCTCGAAAAGGAACAGACCCGCAGGCTTGCCCAGTTGGAGAAGAAAGAGGCCGAGAAGGCGAGATCCAGGTGGACGGGGTCCGACAGCGGCGGCGGTACCTCGACCGGGACCGGCTCGAGCGGTGGGACGAAGGCGAGCGGAGCGACCGCGCGGGCCGTCGATTTCGCGATGGCGCAGATCGGCAGACCGTACGTGTGGGGCGCCGTGGGCCCGTCGTCGTACGACTGCTCGGGACTCACGTCCACGGCGTGGGCGGCGGCCGGGCACCCCATACCCCGTACCTCGCAGGCGCAGTGGCAAGGACTGACCAGGGTCAGCCTGGCGTCCGCGCGGCCCGGGGACCTGATGATCTACTTCAGCGACGCCACGCACGTGGGCATGTACATAGGGGGCGGGCAGATCGTCCACGCCCCGCGGCCCGGACGCACGGTCACGACCGCGCCGGCCGCCTCCATGCCCATCCTCGGCGTCGTGCGACCCGGAGTCTGAACGGATGAACCACTCGCTGACCCCCCGTGACAAGGGGAACCTGCCCGCGCTCAGCGCACCGCCGCTGATCCGTCTCGACGCCTACGTGGCCGAGGACGGGTCGACGGTGGTCAATGGCCATCTGCTGGACATGGGCGGCACGCGGCCGCCCAACGAGGCGATCCTCGACGCCGTCGCCATGTTCGCGCGCGCCGTGGGGACCCCGGTGGCGGCCACCGTCATCGACCGCATGGTGCAGCAGGTGGCACGCCTGCGTGTGTTCCCCGACGGGTCGAGCCGGACCATCGCCGACGAGGACGACCTGCCGCCCGGGCTTGAGCGCACCGCCGCGGAAGAGGCGGCATTCCCTCCGCTCGCCCGCGTCGAGCGCATCATCCAGCACGCGCAGCGCGAGGAACTGCACGCCGCGTTCGTCCTGGCCAGCGCCCTTCGGGAGCACCTCACGCTGCGCAGGGGCGCGGAGGACGAACTCTCGCTGGAGGCACGGGCGATCGAGGCGTATCTCGCCTATCTGCGGGGCGACTACATGCTCTCCACCGTCCTCGCGCTGACCGTCGCACGCATCCGCTGCCGCACCGACCTGAGCCGGGCGGCGCCCGATGTGGCCCGCGCCACCGCGGCGTGGCAGCGGCTGATGGACGGCAGCCAGGTGGCCACCCGGGGACAGGAGCTGCTGCACATGTGGGAGCACCTGTCCGCGGAGGGCCTGCTGCTGGAACCGGCACACCAGGCCATGGCCGCCACCGTCCAGAGCCGGCTCGAACAGGGCGGACGGTCCGTGCCGGCCCCGGCCATGGCTCCGGCCGTGACCGCGGGCGAGGTGCCGCTCGCCCCCGAGGACCAGCCCCTCGAGCCCACACGACGGGGGATGCGTCGTTTCACCCGGTGGCCCGGCCGGTCCGCCGAGTCGTCGCGCTAGCCGGTGGCTCGGCGGACCGGCCGGGCCACTCCTCGACCCGTCGCTCCTGCCCAACCGCCCGGACCGCGCCTGAGCTCGATCCAGTGCCTTTCCCTCAGGGGCGGTCCACCCGGAAGTGGTAGCAGCCGTATTCGACGGCGCGTACGTGTACCTGGTCGGTCTCGGGGTCGGCGAAAGCCTCGGCCAGTGCGTGTGCGAAAGCCGCGTCTGCGTCCTCGGGAAGTATCAGCATGCGGCCGCCTGTGATGTGGCCTCGGCTGTCATAGCGACGCAGGACACGCAGGGCGCCGGGGCGCGCCCATGGGTAGCCGAGGTTCTCGCCCGCCGGGCCGCCGCAGTCCTCGGCGTGGATGAACACCGGCCCCTGTTCGTCGTACGCCCCCGGGTCGGCGTCCGTCCGCGCCGCCCACCGGCGCAGCGGGGCGTAGGAGACCAGGGCGATCCGCTCTCCTCCGGTACTGGACCGCAGGCAGCAGCGCAGCGGCGCATCGCCTTCGTCGTCCGTGTACGGACGTGGCGGAATCCCGGCGTCGTCACGGACCCGGAGTTCCATCAGGGCCACGGAGGGGATGGGGAGGGGAGGGAAGGCGGCAGTCATGCCATTGAGGGTGACGCGGGCCGGCCCGGGACGCTGGCGGGTACCGGACGCCGTCTTCACCGGCCCGCCGCCACGCCAGTCGCCCCGATAGTGCCGGGGCACGCCGGACACGGCAGGACGGGACGCCCCGCCGGGGGCGCCCCGTCCCTTCACGGCCCTTCGGCACCTACAAGATGTTGATCTTGAATGTGCTCGTCGTGTTGCGGATGTCCTGGGCGTTGCCGCTCATCCGCAGGTTGCGGAAGGTGGCCTCGCCGACGGCCGGTCCCTGGCCGGGTTCCGGCAGTTCGTTGGCCCAGATGCCGAAGCCGGACTTGGCGTCGAACGTGTCCCCGCTCTTCTTGGAGTTGGTGATGGAGATGTCGGTGAAAATGGTGTCCTTCACCGGGAACTGCGGCTGGCCGCCGACGTAGTTGGTCTGGAACATGACGCCTCCGTAGGTGGAGTCGTCGATGTCGACGTTGTTGACCCTGATGCCCTGGAAGACCTTCGAGGCGGAGAACGCCCAGATGGCGGGGAAGACCTGGGAGCCCCAGAAGTGGCCGCCCGTCCGGTCCAGGGAGACGTTCTCGATCGTCGTGGGTTCGGTGCCGAAGCCGTTCATCGGGTAGCCGAAGTCCAGCGAGGAGATCGTGATGCCGGAGTAGACGAGGGTGTCGGCGACACGGATGTTGCGGAAGGTGTTGTTGTAGCCGCCGTAGACGGCGATGCCTGCCGCGCGCCATGTGAGTGTGGATGTCAGGTTCTCGTAGAGGTTGTTCTTCTCGTCGGCGCCGCCGGCGTCGATCGCCGAGAAGAGCGCGAAGCTGTCGTCGCCCGTGGCGCGGGCGTCGTTGTTCACCACGTGGTTGTCCGTGGAGCCGTTCGTCATGTTGATGCCGTCGGCGAACATGTCACGGATGCGGGAGTTCTGGATGGTCACGTTGTCGGTGTTGGCGCCCCAGTAGAGGCACACCATGTGCTCGACCCAGATGTTGTCGATGGTGATGTCGGAGACGTTGGAGAAGTCGAACACCTTGCCCGGGCCGTCGATCCGGGACGTGTAGTTGCCGAAGTAGGCGAAGCCGGCGAACGTGGAGCCCTTCGCGGTGGCGTCGGCCCGGAAGCCCACGTCGGTGTTCTCCTGCGAGGAGGGGGCGTGGAAGCGGGTGAACCACGGCCCGGCTCCGACGACCTTGACCGCCTTGCCGTAGACCTGGAACTTGCTGGCGGTCTCGTAGTCACCGGCGGGCAGATAGACGCCGACGAGCTTGCCCGTCGTGTCCATGCGCACCTTGTCGAGCGCGTTCTGCACGTCCTGGTGCGAGAAACCGGCCGGAACCGCGTAGGCGGCCGGGTCCGGGTTCGGGTTCGCCGTCGCCTGTTCGAGGTTGACGAAGTCGATGGCGTAGGTCGAGGTGTTGGCCGCGTCCTTCTGGAGGCGGATCTTGGAACCGGCCGGGACGGTCTTGCCGAGCAGCAGGCTCGCCTCGTCGTAGATGTGGCGGGGCGCACCGGAGCCGGGCGAGTTGCCGGGTGAGGTCTCGTTGCCGTAGAGCCAGGCATACTTCGAGGTGAGGTCGATCGCCTTGAGGAACTGGCCGTCGACGTAGACGTTGAGGGTGGTGTTCGTGCCGTCCGGGATGGAGAAGCGGGTGACCAGGGTGTTGGTCGCCGCGCGGGCGGTCCACTCGACGTACTGGCCGGTCCCGCTCAGCGTCACCGCCTTGCGGCCGCTCGCCTCGCCGGCGATGTCGCCGATGGTCCGGTTCGGGCCGACGACCTTGGCGCCGCCGCCGACCGTGCCGTCCTCGGCCTCGTACATGTCGTACGGCATGTCGGCGCCGCGGCCGACGAACAGGGGTTGCGTGGTGGTGTTGTTGGTCCGCTTGACCGGCAGCTCGTTGGCGTCGTCGGCGATGACCGTCTTGACGGTGTACTTGCCGTTGGCGGCCGTCCACGAGCCCAGGGCGACCGGTGTGGTCGTCTGGCCGGATGCGATGGCGCCCGTGTAGGTGCCGCTGAGCGTCTGGACGGTGGCGCCGTTGGCGTCCTGGATCGTCAGGCTGACGCCGTGGGCGCCGGAGGCCGAGGCCGTCGTCCCCTGGTTCTTGATGGCGACGGTGAAGGTCACCGCGTCGCCGGCGGAGGCGCTGGAGGGCGTCCAGGAGACGGGCGCGGCCACCAGGTCGGAGCTGGAGACGGGCTTGACGACCAGGGCGTCGGAGCGGGTGAAGACGTTGTTCGCGTCGTTCTGCTCGATGACCTTGTTCGACGGGTCAACCTCGGCGCCGACCGGGTAGCTGCCCGCGTCCCGGGTGCCGATGCTCGCGGTGACCGTCTTGGTCTCGCCCGCCGCGAGGGCCGGGACAGCGGCCGTGGCGGCCTTGGTGCCGCCGAGCGTGAAGTTCAGGTCGGTGGCCGCTGACGCTTTGCTGCCGCTGTTGGTGACGGTTGCCGTCAGGCTGATGGCGTCCGACTCGACCGGGGCGGCGGGCGAGTTGGTGATCCCGGTGACCTTGAGGTCCGGGTTGGCGGCCGGCGTGCCGATCACCTGCACCTCGGCGACCTGCGCGCCCGGGGCACCGGTGTTGGAAGTGAACTTGAGCTGGATGTCGGCGGCGGCGCCGGAGACCGGGATGGTCACCGTGTTGCCGGTCGCCGGGTTGAACGTGTAGTCCTTCGCCGCGGCGAGGCTCGTGAACGCGGTCGCGTCCTGGTCACGGCCGAGCACCTGGATGTTCTGGGTGCGGGTGGACCAGGCGGCGTCCGGGTTGAGCTTGACGACGACCTGGCTGAGGTCGGCGTTGGCACCCAGCTTGGTGGTGAGGGTGGCCGGGTAGGCGCTGCCCGCGCTCTCCCAATAGGTGCTGGTCTGGCCGTCGTTGGCGTTCGTGGCCACGTAGGTGAAGGTGTACGAGGAGGCCTCGATGGGCTTGCCCTGGGCAAGGTTCGAGCCGGAACCGGTGGATCCGTTCCGGGTGACGCTGTTGCTCGCCACCGACACGTTCCCGGCGGCGTCCTTCGCCTTCACGTAGTAGGTGACCGTGGCCGTCGCCGGCGGGGTGTCGGTGTACGTCGTGACGTCGCCCGCCACGGACTTGACGAGCTGGTTGTTGGCGTAGACGTCGTAGCCGGTGACCTGGACGTTGTCGCTCGACGCCTGCCAGGTCAGCTTCACGTCGCTGCCGGACTGGGTGTAGGCGAGGTTGCCGGGCGCCGTGGGAGCCTGGGTGTCGCCGCTCGCTCCCTTACGGGTGACGCTGTTGCTGTTGGCGGAGACGTTGCCCGCCGCGTCCTTGGCCCGCACGAAGTAGGTGATGTCACTGCCGGCCGGCTGGGTGTCGGTGTAGGTCAGGACGTTCCCGGCGACGCTCGCGCGCAGCTGCCCGTTGGCGTAGACATCGTAGCCGGTGACGGCCGTGTCGTCGGTGGCCGCGCTCCAGGTCAGCTTGATCTGCCCGGTGGCGGGCTCGGTGTAGCTCAGGTTCGACGGCGCGGTGGGCGCCTGGGTGTCGCCGGTCGCCGGTCCGTAGACCTCCAGCTCGGACGCCTGCCCGGCGGGCCAGCCACTGTTGGCGGTGACCAGCGCGCGCACGTATCGCGTCGTCGTCGCGTCGAAGGTGATGGTCGCCGACTGGTCGTTGGAGCTGTCGAAGGTGTACGCCTTCGAGGCCGTCAGGTCGGTGAAGGTCTTGTTGTCGGTCGAGCCCTGGATCTTGAGCGTCTGGCTCCGGCTCGGCCAGCCGCTGGGCAGCCGCAGCGTCACCTGGTTCACCTTGACCGACGAGCCGAGGTCGACCTGGAGCCACTGCGGGAAGGCGTTGTTGGTGCTCTCCCAGTAGGTGTTGCGGTTGCCGTCACCGGCGTTGGCCGCGCCGTAGACGTCGGCGTGCCCGCTCTCACTGAAGGGTTTGCCCTGGGCGAGGTTGGCGGTCGCGGCGGCGGTGGTGAGGACCTGCATCTCGGCGAGTTGCGCGGTGGCGGCGACCGAGTTGGCGCTGAAGTCGGCCCGTACGTACCGGGCGAGGGTCGCGGGGAGGGAGATCTTCACCGTGTTGTCGTTGCCGGGGCTGAAGACGTACTGCGCCGACGACTTGAGCGTGGCGAAGCTCTTGCCGTCTGCGCTGCCCTGGAGCGCCAGCGTCTGCTTGCGGGTCTGCCACTGTTCGGGCAGCCGCAGCACGACCTGGCGGACGCGCTTGGTCCGTCCGAGGTCGGTCTGCACCCACTGCGCCGACTTCGTTCCGGCCTGCCAGTAGGTGTCGGTGTCGCCGTCCGTGACGTTGGCGGCCGCGTGTGCGGCGCGGGAACTGCCCGCCTTGGCCGCGGCGTCCGCGGCGGCGTTGGGGCCGCCGGCCGCGTGTGCGCCGACGGCGGGCAGGCCCAGAACCATGACGGCGGAGGCGAGCACAGCGGTAGCTGCGCGCCGTCTCCAGGATCTCGGCTTGTGTCGAGTCATGCGGAGTCACTCTCTGCGGAGGCTCGCACGCCAAAGGGGCGGCGAGGGCGGCTCGTTCCTGGCGGAGTCGTGCAGAAAAAAGGTGCGGGGCGAATCGGTTCTCTGCGGTTCTCTGCGGAGCGGTGGCGCGGTGCGTGAGGACGGCAGGGGCCGACCGGCGGAGGCGCATGATCCCCAGAGCAAGCATCACGCGCAGAATCTTGCGTTGTTTCATCGAAATATTGCAGAGTCGAGTGAGTCGGTCCACAGGCAGGACGGCACAAATTTCACCAGAAGCACTCACGACTCGGCGATGATGGCGGTACGCACATCTTTGCCGAACCAGTGAGGCAGTCAACGAGCAGGCACCCAGGCGACGTTCACGCGACGGCATTGCCCTTGTCCGTAACTCGGGCGTGGGCTGCAGGCTTGCGTCACCAACCCGCAAGCGAACGCAAGCGACGCAAGTTCTTGCGTGATCCTGCACGCGGCCCTGCAACTCCCGGCCGACGTATCACTGACGCCGACCGCACCACGGGACATGCCGGTCAGCGGGTGTCCACGTACACCGGCGATCGTCGCGTCGCCTTCCAGCCGTCTGCGCGTCGCCGGACTCGCCGCCCCCGGTCGTAAAGGTCACGCCGTTGACGGTCTAGCCCAATCGAGACCCGTGGCGGTGTCCCGCCGCGCGGGAAGCACGTCCGCGCGGACGTCTCTCCGCTTCCGCACGGGCGTCGCGGCGACCGGCCGCCGCGACGCCCGCTCCCCCACCGGCCCGCTCGGAGCGTCGGAGCGTCGTCGAGCACCCCCAGGCCGCCCCCGAGTGGCGGCTCCGGCCCGGTGGGACCAGGCTGGATGCCGGAGAGCCCGCCCGGCCGGGCCGCGGCGGCCCGTGTCTTCGGGGCGGCCTTCGGTGTTTGCCTCGCACACGCAGGGTCACCCGCTCAGTCGGAGCCCGAAGCTCCGGAAATCGAAGGACGCGAGCACATCCGTACGGCACTGTCCCGGGGCAATGCCACAGGTGCACCGGCCGGTCCATGGGCACGGCGAGGACCGGCACCTCACTGCTCCGTGCGGAGAAAGGCAGAGTCATGACGCAGAAACCTCCCCTCGCCACCACCACCGACTCCGGTGCCCCCGTCGAGAGCGACGAGCATTCGCTGACCGTGGGACCCGGGGGGCCGGTCCTGCTGCAGGACGCCTATCTGATCGAGCAGATGGCGCAGTTCAACCGGGAGCGGATTCCCGAGCGCCAGCCGCACGCCAAAGGGAGCGGCGCGTTCGGTCACTTCGAGGTGACCGAAGACGTCAGCGCCTACACCATGGCAGGCCTCTTCCAGCCGGGCACCCGCACCGACCTGGTCATTCGTTTCTCGACGGTCGCCGGTGAGCGCGGCAGCCCGGACACCTGGCGCGACCCTCGCGGCTTCGCGGTGAAGTTCTACACCAGCGAAGGCAACTACGACATGGTCGGCAACAACACGCCGGTGTTCTTCGTGAAGGATCCGATGAAGTTCCAGCACTTCATCCGGTCCCAGAAGCGCCGCGCGGACAACAACCTGCGCGACCACGACATGCAGTGGGACTTCTGGACGCTGTCCCCGGAGTCCGCCCACCAGGTCACCTGGCTGATGGGCGACCGCGGTATCCCGCGGACCTGGCGCCACATGAACGGCTACACCTCCCACACGTACATGTGGATCAACGCCAGGGGCGAACGGTACTGGGTGAAGTACCACTTCAAGACCGACCAGGGAATCGAGTTCTTCACCCAGCACGAGGCCGACCAGATGGCCGCCGTCGACACGGACTACCACACGCGTGACCTCTTCGAGCACATCCGTGACGGCCAGTACCCCAGCTGGACCCTGTACGTGCAGCTCATGCCGTACGCGGAAGCCCCGGGCTACCGCTTCAACCCGTTCGACCTCACCAAGGTGTGGCCGCACGGTGACTATCCGCTCATCCCGGTCGGCAGGATGACCCTGGACCGCAACCCGACCGACAACCACGCCGAGATCGAGCAGGCGGCTTTCCAGCCCAACAACTTCGTTCCCGGGATCGGGCCGAGCCCGGACCGCATGCTGCTGGCCCGGCTGTTCTCCTACGCGGACGCCCACCGGCACCGCATCGGCGCCAACTACCAGCAGCTCCCCGTGAACGCGCCCATCGTCGACGTCCACACCTACTCCAAGGACGGGGCGATGGCCTACCGGAAGACGACCGATCCGGTGTACGCCCCGAACTCCAAGGGCGGTCCCGCGGCCGACCCCGCCCGCTTCGGCCCGCGGCCCAGCTGGACGGCCGACGGCGAGATCACCCGTACCGCGTACGTCTCGCACGCCGAGGACGACGACTGGGGGCAGCCCGGCACGATGGTGCGGGAGGTGCTGGACGACGCCGCCCGCGACCGTCTGGTCGACAATGTCGTCGGGCATCTCCTCAACGGCGTCACCGAACCCGTCCTCCAGCGCGCCTTCACGTACTGGTCGAACATCGACGAGACGATCGGCAAGCGCATCGCCGACGGCGTACGGTCCAAGGCCGACGAGAAGGATCCCAAGGCCGCCGAACAGGGCAATCCGGCACGAAGCTCCATGCAGCGCAAGGCCTGACCTCAACAGCGGGGAAACAGGTACGTCTGCCATGCGCCACGGGCCACCGACTGCGTCGGTGGCCCGTGGCGCTTACTGCTTGCGGCCGCCGCCCGCGCGTGCAGATCGCCGGCCTGGTAACGGCCGGCACGGGGGACGCTGATCCGGGCGACGCGCGCCCACACGGCACCTCAGCGCGGGTGCGAACGCGTCGACGACACCGAGTGTGGCCCGCTCCGCGCGTCCCGCAGGCAGGCGGCGCACAGGTGGGATGAGCCCGATGGCGAAAGCGCCGAGCGCCATCATGATCATGGTGGTGGCGAGTACCTTCTCCCGCCCGACCCGGTCGCCGAACGGGCCGAAGAAGAGTCCGCCGAGGGGCCGTACGACGAAGGCCGCCGCGAAGGTGGCGAACGAGGAGATGACCTGGGCCCCGGGCGAGGCTCCGGGGAAGAAGACCTTGCCGATGGTGGCGGCCAGGTAGCTGTAGACGCCGAAGTCGAACCACTCCATGCAGTTGCCGAGCGCCGAGGCGCCGACCGCGCGCCGCAGTAGCGGGGGCTCGACGACCTGCACGTCACCGCTGCGGAAGGCCCGGTCGTTCCGCAGCAGCCTGCGCATGAGATCGTCGCGGACCTGCCGGGGCAGTTCGGCGACTGTCGGAGGCAGCTTCACCGGACCGGGTCCGGAGGGCCCGTCGGGTACGGCTCCGGCCACGCTGCCTCCCCCTTTCACGGCCTTCCACGATCAGACGTTTCACGGTCTGTGCTCCTGCACCGTGGGCGTTGCCGATACGTCCGAAACCCACACGGGGCAACAGCAGTTCACACTCCGGACTTGGTCTGACCCAGAAAAGGAAACAAATATTGACGCGGTCGCACAGTGTGCGTAGGTTCCGGGCCGAGCCGATCGAAGAGCTGTGCCGCCGCGCCGTCGGGTGCCGCCCTCCCCCACTCCAGCTTCGAAGGGACTTGCCGTGCGTGGTTCCCCATCCGCCTGGAATGTCATGAGCTCACCAAGACCGTGGACAAGATCATGGATACGGAGGTCACGGGTCGTCGCCGTGCTGGCCTCCCTCGGGCTCGCTCTCGGGCTGCTGCTCGGGCTTCCGGCCGTCTCACAGGCCGCCGGCTCGCTGCCGTGCGACATCTACGCCGCGGCCGGCACGCCGTGCGTGGCCGCGCACAGCGTCACCCGCGCGCTGCTGTCCTCCTACAACGGCCCGCTGTACCAGGTGACCCGCGTCTCGGACGGGGCCACCCTCGACATCGGGCCGCTGGCACCCGGCGGGTACGCCAACGCGGCGGCCCAGGACGCCTTCTGCGAGAACAGCGGCGGCTGCCGGATCACGAAGATCTACGACCAGAGCGGCCGGCACAACGACCTGACGCCGGGGCCCGCCGGCACCGCCGGCATGGGTGCGGACCGCGGCGCCGACGCGTCCGAGATCGCCGTCACCGCGGGCGGGCACACGGTGTATGGGCTGTGGATCTCACCGGGCGTGGGCTACCGCTACACCGGCGTCGCCTCCGGAGTCGCCGTGGGCGGTCAGCCCGAGGGCGCCTACATGGTGGCCAGCGGTACCCAGGTCGGATCCGCCTGCTGCTTCGACTACGGCAACGCGGAGAGCACTCCGGCCGACACCGGCAACGGGCACATGGACGCCGTATCGATCGCCACCACCTGCTATTTCGCGCCCTGCACCGGGAACGGCCCCTGGGTGGAGGCCGACCTGGAGAACGGCATGTTCCAGGGCGACAACGGCTCCAACACGGCGAACCTGGGCAACAGCAGCACCTTCGTCACCGCCGAGCTGAAGAACAACGGGCAGACCCGGTACGCCCTCAAGGGCGGTGACTCGCGGTCCGGCGGGCTGAACACCTGGTGGGACGGAGCACTGCCCACCCGGGGCGGCTATCAGCCCATGCACCAGGAGGGCGGGATCATCCTGGGGATCGGCGGCGACAACAGCAACTGGAACCGGGGCACCTTCTTCGAGGGCGTCATGGTCTCCGGCTATCCCACCGACGCCGCCGAGAACTCCGTCCAGGCGAACATCGTCTCCGTCGGCTACAGCGGCCGGACGGACGTGCCCAACGGCCCGCAGGGGACGATCACCGGCCCCGGCGGCAAGTGCGTGGACGTCGCCGCCGACGACACCGGCACCGACGGAACCGCCGTACAGCTGTGGGACTGCCAGACGTATGCCGAGGACCAGCACTGGACGCACAACCCGGACGGCTCGCTGTCCACGCTCGGACGGTGCCTGGACATCGAGAACAACGGCACGGCAGGCGGGGCCAAGCTGGAACTGTGGGACTGCAACGGTGTCGGCGGCCAGAAATGGGTCCAGCAAGCCGACGGCTCCCTCCTCAACCCGCAGTCCGGACGCTGCCTCGACTCCCCCAGCGGCGCCACCGCCAACGGCACCCGCCTGCAGATCTGGGACTGCAACGGCGCCACCGCACAGAAGTTCTCGGTGAACGGCGGAGGGCCGGTCAAGGGCCCGGGCGGCAAGTGCGTGGACGTCGCCGCCGACGACACCGGCACCGACGGAACCGCCGTACAGCTGTGGGACTGCCAGTCGTACGCGGTCGACCAGCACTGGTACCACCGGTCCGACAACTCGCTCGCCACGCTGGGCCGTTGCCTGGACATCGTGGGCAACGGCACGGCGAACGGCGCCATGGTGGAGCTGTGGGACTGCAACGGTGTCGGCGGCCAGAAATGGGTCCAGCAAGCCGACGGCTCCCTCCTCAACCCGCAGTCCGGACGCTGCCTCGACTCCCCCAGCGGCGCCACCGCCAACGGCACCCGCCTCCAGATCTGGGACTGCAACGGCGCCACCGCACAGAAGTTCAGCCTGAGCTGAATCCCGACGCGGATCGGCGGCCTCTCCCGGCCTCGGCATTATTCCGTTGAAGGGTGTCACCCATGCCACTGGGAGGCGGAGAGGCCGCTGGTTACGTTCGGTGCGTGCCCGGCAGAGGCCGGGTGTTCCGCACCCCGAAGGGCCCTTCATGCACGCCCAGATCGTCCTGTTCGACGGCTTCGATCCACTCGATGGCACGCACTCGCCCAGAGGGGGTGCCCCCAGCGGCGTTGTCGTCACTCGCCGACGTCCCCCAGCCTTCGGCCGGGGGGTGCCCCCACCGCTTCGCCCGCCGCGGCAGCGGCTGATTGTCCACGCCTCCTCCGCCTTGCAGCTGCACGCACCAGACCCCGCTCGGCTCGGTCAGGAGGAACTGTTCCTCACTGCCGACCTGATCCAGACGGCACCCCCTAGCTGAATGGACCGAGGCCGCCGTGTGGCCCAGGCTGCACGACGTCCTCCTCACCAAGCTGTGCGGCGCGAACGCCCCGGATTTCTTCCGGGCGGCCGTCGATGGCTCCCATATCCGGGCGTTGGAAGGGGGATCCAACTTCGTCACCAGCGAAGGGCTACAGGTCGATCAGGTCCAGCACACCGCGACGCCGCCAGGTGCGCACGCTGCGGTCACGTCCGCGGGATTGGTGTAGCGACGGCCGCCGACCGCGCCATGAAAGCTGAACGCGACTGTTCCTTTCTGGAAGGAGTTCCTCAGCGGCCCAGCCCCGGCTGGAGTCGAGCTCAGGGCCTGCGTGAGGAGGGTGCGAGCAGGCCGAGAGCGCGCGCGCCCTCAACGGCTTCCGCGCGAGAGTGCGCACCGAGCTTTTCGTAGACATGGCGCGTGTGCGTCCGGACCGTGTTCACCGACACGCAGAGCTTTGCGGCGATCTCCGGAGCGGACAGGTTTGTCGGCAGATGGCGGAGAACGCGGGTCTCGCTGTCGCTGAGCGGCTCACGCAAGTGGTGCGCGTCCCCGGGCGGTGCTACTCGGTTCTTTCCGGCCAGCCGGTCCAGAAGCTCAGAGACCAGGGCGGCGTGCGCGGTGCGGTCGCGGGCGTGACGCTCGAGGAGCCGCGGGGCCGGATACAGCAGGAAGGGCAGAAGGATGCCGTGGGACTCGGCGAGATCGAGCGCGTGCTCGAGGGCACGCCAGGCGGTGGCCGGCTCGCCGAGCCTGTCGCGTGCGATCGCCTCCAGCAGGAAAGGCTGGACAGCCCAGTCACGCAGGTTCATCACGGCGACAGAACCCTCGAGAACGGGCGCCAGCGTGAGGATCGCCGCCTGCGGATCGTTCTGTGCGAGCCGCAATGCCGCCACGGCGGTTCGCATCTGTGCTGTTTCGCATTCCTCGTCGTCCAGCTCGGAGAGGGCCCTTTCGGCGAGTTCGGTATCGCCCAGCCGTGCCCTGGCCAGCAGAAGAAGCGCTTGTGTATGCCCGGCCCACAGCCGCGTCGGCCCGGTCTGCTCGGTCAGTCTGTCGGCGGCCCGGAAGGCGGAGACGGCTTCCTCATCACAGCCGCGTGCCATCTCGATATGGCCGCGGGCGCAGTCCAGCAGCAGCGCGGCCGCGGGCTGAACCTCTGCCCGAAGTGCACGCTCGGCGTGGCCAAGGTACCGCTCTGCCCTCTCCAGGTCTCCCTGCCGGACGGCTGTGTCGCACAACGCCAGGTAGGCGACGG
Source organism: Streptomyces sp. NPDC005866 (assembly GCF_040629895.1). NCBI lineage: Bacteria > Bacillati > Actinomycetota > Actinomycetes > Kitasatosporales > Streptomycetaceae > Streptomyces > Streptomyces sp. NPDC005866. The sequence goes on along the minus strand of NZ_JBEXWP010000014.1, from coordinate 190,881 downwards.
CGACAACTGGTTCGTCGAGCCAGCCGTGCCGCCGGGCCAGCTCGATCGCCTGCTTGCCTCGCTCCTCCACCTCCGCGAAGCACCGGAAGCTCGCGGCCAGCGCCCCATGCGCCAGGCTGCTGATCTCGAGGTAGGGCCGCCCGGTCCGGCGTGCCAGCGCGAGGCCTTGTTCCAGGTGCCGTTCCGCCTCTTCGACTCGCAGAGACCACAGCTCGGCTATGCCGAGACTGAGCCGCGTCACCGTACGTAGGTCCCCGCCAAGCCGGAACTGCCTGCTGTCCAGAGCCTCGCTCGGGCCCAGCAGCCGCTGCATCTCCTCGACCACGGCCGGGAGGTCGCCGCGCTGGCGGCCGAGCAACATTCGGAGGACGGCAAGCAACGACTCACAGACTCCCCGCCGATCGGCCGGAATCGACTCCAATTCGCCTGCTGCCAGGGCGAGATACCGCTCTGCTCCGTCAAGCGACCCTCGGTCCAGCTCGGCGGCCGCGGTCAGCGCGACCAGTTCCACATCGGCCGCCACCACACCGGGCGGGAATCCGGCAAGGAGGTTGTGCGCGGTGGTGACCTGACCGTCGAGAGCAAGAGCAAGCCAGTGGTCGGCCAGCAGGCGAGCCGCCCGGCTCCAGTCCTGCGCCGCCTGGGCATGGCGGATCGCCTCGACTGGGCAGCCGTGCTCTGCGAACCATCCGGAGGCGGTGGCATGGAGCACCTGGACCTCGTCCGGCGCGGTACGCCGCAGCTCAAGCTGCAGCAACTCGCCGAAGAGCTGGTGGTAGCGAAACCACGACCGCGCCGGATCCAGCGCGGCCGCGAACGCGTTGGCGGCCTCGAGTTCCTGCAAGATCCGTTCCCCGCCCGACCCCCCGGTCAGCAGGTCCGCGAGTTCGCCGTTCACCCGTTCCAGCAGCGAGGTCCGCAACAGCAGCCGCCGGACCGGCTCGCTCTGCCGGTCGAGCACCTCGGCGAACAGATACTCCGCCACTGTGCGCTCGCTACCGGAGAACTGGGCGGCGAACCGTTCCGGATCGGCGTGCCCGACCAGCGACAGGGCGGCCAGCCGCAGGCCGGCGGCCCATCCCTCGACCCGCTCGATCAACTGGGCGAGGACGGCATCGGACAGCTGCACCCCGGCACCGTGCAGGAGCGCGCGCGCCTCGTCGCGGGTGAAGCGCAACTCGGCCGCGCGGATCTCGGTCAGCTCGCCCTCGAGTCGCAGACGGTGCAGCCCCAGCCGCATGTCCCGCCGGGTGGCAAGCAGGAATCGAAGCCCCCGAGGCGCGCGCATCAGCAACAGCTCGAGCTGGCCCAGTGCCTCGCTGGAGCCCAGCTCGTGCAGGTCGTCGATCACCAGCCAGACCTGGTCGTCCAGCGCGCCAAGGTCCTCCAGCAATCGCTCGACGATCGCCCAGCCGTCGAGGTCCGGCGCCGCCGTCACCTCCCTGACCGGCGCCGACCCGACCGTCGCGTCCCTCAGCGCCTCGGCGACCGAGATCCAGAACCGCTGCGGATCAGGGTCCTCGTCCTGCACCGACACCCACGCGACACGTTCCGTCAGGCCGGCATCGCGAATCCAGGACCGCAGCAGATACGTCTTGCCGCTCCCCGCTGACGCCGACACCACGGTCACACGAGCTGCTGCCCCAAGCCGCTCGAACAGTCCGCGACGCGAGACGATCCCTCCGCTGACAGCGGGAGTGACCGGATCGAAGGAAGCGGGAATACCGGCCGTGGCCCGGTTGACACGCCCGGAGCTGGTAAGCGGGACAGAGGGGACTGACATTGGACCTCTCCGAGCGCAGATGTTGGGGAAGGTGGTGTGGGACGCGGGACGCTGCGGCACTAGCGTGCCGGGGACCAGCTCGGCACGTGCTCGACGTCGATCGGTCCCCTGCGACTGCCGGCCGGGGCGTCCTCCTTGGACGAGGAGGAGAACCCTTCGAGCCTGCGGCGCTTGACGGCGTCTTCCAAAGCGGCATTGACCGTGGAGGTCTTCGTGAGGGTGTCGAAGATCCTGGCCGCCTCGGCGAGCATCCCGTAGTTGACGTCGATCGTGATTTTGGGCATGGCCACTGGTTGACCTTTCGTTGAGGAGCTGACGTGTCGTGTCGTGGTACGCGGTGCGGACGCTTCCCGCGAGAGGGCTCTGAGCGGCCGCACCATGGTCGTGCGTGGGTTGGCATCGGTGTTGGTTCCGGTCCCGGACCGGACCGTGCGTGTCCCGTTTTCAGGAGCGACTGCGTCGTGCCTTCACGGCCGCTTCCAGGCGGGTGCCGAACGCAGCATCGGCCTGACGGAAGTTGTTGACGGCCCGCTCGACGATGTCGTCGCGATCGGCGGAGACCCCGGCGATGGCGTTCGCCAGGTTGGTCACCAGGCGTTCCTTCTGGTCCGGCGACATCAGCCGGTAGAGATCGCCGGCCTGGACGAAGTCGTCGTCCTGGGCGTGCTGCGGAGCGGCATGGTTACCGGTGAGGCCAGAGACCTCGGTGGCCGCCCACAGCGGCCGGTCGGTCTGCACCGGGCCGTCGAAGCTGTTCGGCTCGTAGTTCTTCGCCCGCCCGTGGCGGCCGTCATAGAGCTCGCCGTCGCGGCCGTACGTTCGCGCTTCGGTGGCGTGCGGACGGTTGACCGGCAGGTGGTCGGCGTTGATGCCGACGCGGTAGCGGTGGGCGTCCGCGTAGGCGAACAGCCGGCCCTGCAGCATCTTGTCCGGGGACGGACCGATGCCCGGCACGAAGTGGGACGGGGAGAAAATCGACTGCTCGACCTCGGCGAAGATGTTGTCGGGGTTGCGGTTGAGCTCCAGCGTGCCGATGGTGACGGGCGGATAGTCCGTCTGCGACCAGACCTTGGTCAGGTCGAACGGGTTGAAGCGATAGTCGGCCGCCTCGGCCGCCGGCATGATCTGCACCTGTACGGTCCAGCTGGGGAACTCCTCGCGCTCGATGCTCTCCCGCAGATCGCGCTGGTGGCTGTCGGGGTCGGCGCCCGCCAGGACGGCGGCCTGCTCCGCGGTGAGGTTCTTGATCCCCTGGTCGGTCTTGAAGTGGTACTGCACCCAGAAGAGCTCGCCGGCCTTGTTGTTCCACTGATAGGTGTGCGAGCCGTAACCGTGCATGTGCCGGAAGGAGGCCGGGATGCCGCGGTCGCCGAACAGGAAGGTCACCTGGTGCGTCGACTCCGGCGACAGGCTCCAGAAGTCCCAGACATTGTCGGCCTCCTGCGAGCCGGTGTACGGGTCGCGCTTCTGGGTGTGGATGAAGTCGGGGAATTTGCTGGGGTCCTTGATGAAGAACACCGGGGTGTTGTTCCCGACCATGTCGTAGTTGCCGTCATCGGTGTAGAACTTCAGCGCGAAACCGCGCGGGTCGCGCACCGCGTCCGCCGAGCCGAGGTTGCCCGCCACCGTGGAGAAGCGTGCGAAGACCTCCGTCTGCTTACCGACCTCGGACAGGAACTTTGCCCGGGTCCACTGGCTGACGTCCCGGGTCAGCGTGAAGGTGCCGTACGCGCCGGCGCCACGCGCGTGCACGATACGCTCGGGTATCCGCTCGCGGTTGAAGTGCGCCAGTTTCTCGAACAGTTGCTGGTCCTGTAGGAGCAGCGGGCCCCCCACGCCGGCGGTCTCGGTGTTCTGGTTGTCTGCCAGGGGCGCGCCTGCTTCGGTGGTGAGTATGGGGCGCGGTCCGTCGGTTACAGTCACTTTGCATCTCCGGTTGGGAATTGGTCGTGCGGGAAACCCTGATCGAAAAGCGCTTTGCTCGTCGTCTCGGGACGGTCCGGGAAAGCTGCCGCAGTGCGCTCAGCCAGTCAGCGGTCGTCCCATCGGCGTTGGCAGCGTTCGCCCGCCGTACATCATTCTTGGGACCCGCTTGTCGGCCGGGCGGGGAGTTCGAACCAGACGATCTTTCCAGCGGCCGATTGGTCGCTGCCCCAGGAGCCGGACAACACATCGACGATTTGTAGTCCTCGACCTGCTTCCTCGTCCTCGCCACGGTTATGGGCTGGGCAGGGCGGAGGAAGGGTGGGATTTGCGTCCCCGATCTCGCAGTGCAGCGTGCAGTCCTGGACAGAGAGGGTCACGGTCGGTCCTCCCCACGCGTGACGCAGCGCATTGGTCACCAGCTCGCTGACAAGCAGTTCGACGACGTCGCTTTGCTCGTCGAGTCCCCAATCACACAGCTGGGCGCATACCAGATGCCGTGCCTCCGACACCGCGCAGGCTTCGGAGTAGAACGACCACGAGACGTGGTGAGCAGCTGCTTCGGAATCGCCGGCAGCGCCGCCGAACGCTTTCTTCGACCCAGCGCAAGATTGATCCGTGAGCATTCTCGGCCTCCGATCCGTAACCACCTCTGGAATCCCCGGATGAGGTCACCATGGGAGTTGATTTCGCTGTCAACGATCCCGTTCAAGACGTCTGCGGTCTGCGCGGGCAGCCCCCACTTTTGGCTCCCGCCAACGGGTCTGTCGGTATACCTGCCAGCTGCAACTCCGGCGCTGCTCGCTCCTGGACCGGGAATCAAGGGAAATCCAGAATCTCCGCAAGAGCGCTGATCGCGCCCGGCCGGCATCGGATCTGCAGGGGTCGATGCCGGAAGTACGCCCGGCCGGCCGTCGACCCGCGCGAGGTCGTGAACGGATTCACCGGGCAGGCCAACGCCCGACCCAAAATGCCCGCACGGTGCACGCGGATACACTGAGTCAGTGCACGTGAGGCCCAGGCCGCTACTGCGCCGGACTCCATCCCTGACGGTCGGACTCCTGGCCAGTGTCGCCTGCGTCGCCGTCGTGACGGTTCTGCTCTACCCGCTCCGGCAATTTGATCCCCAGGTTCACGTGGGTGTCGTGTATCTGCTCGGTGTGCTGGTGATCTCGACCCTATGGGGTCTGTGGCCGGGACTGGCGACCGCAGTGGCCAGTACCTTTGCCTACAACTACTTCCACCTGCCGCCGTTCGAACAGTGGACGCTCCCCGACAGCCAGCAATGGGTGACGATGACGGTCTTCCTCCCCACCGCGCTGCTGACCGGCTACGTCGGGAACCTTGCCCGGTCACGGGCCATCCAGGCCGAAGAGCACCGTCGCACCGCTGTCCTCGCCGCCGACCTCGCCCACCTGCTGCTGCGCGCGGAGAACCTGAACTCGGCGCTGCCGGCAGCCGCACAGTGCCTGGCCCAGTCGTTCGACCTGCCCAACGCGGCCATCAGGTCCGGGGTCGTCACCGACGACGAGGACTGTGTGGCGCTTCCGCTGCGCGACGACGCCACTCAGATCGCCACCCTCCTGGTCCCCGCCGGTCTGCCTGAGCCGACGCTGGTGCTGCTGCGCCAGCAAGTGGTGCCTTCGCTGCAGGCCCTGCTGAGCGCGGCAGTGGACCGCGAGACGGTGGGCGTCGCTCTGCAGGCGAGCTTTACGGAGCGTGCCCGGGTCGCGGAGGAACAGGCCGCGTTGCGGCGCATCGCGACGCTGGTCGCCTGCGGAGCCCACCCGTCCGAGGTGTTCGACGCGGTCACCGGCGAGATGAGCCGCATCCTGGGCAACCGGAACATCGACATGCAGCGCTTCGAGCCCGACGGCACGATGACCCTGGTCAGTCACTGGGATGATCATGGCGGCCGGGAGGGGTTCCTGCCGATCGGATCGCGCTGGCCGATCGCGGATGGCGTCGTGACCAGCCAGGTCTGGCGGACCGGAGAACCAGCGAGGGCCGATCCCTACAAGGGTGACACCGAGATCATCGAGCGTGCCCTTGAATGGGGGGTCGAGTCGGTGGTCGGCTGCCCCATCATGGTCGAGAACCGGGTGTGGGGCGTGATCATCGCCTTCTCGCGCGACAACCAGCCGCCGCCCGAAGCGATCGACGAGCGCATGGTGAAATTCACCGAACTCCTCGGGACCGCGATCGCAAACGCGCAAAGCCGTGCCGAGCTCAAGGCATCCCGTGCCCGTATCATCGCAGCCGCCGATGAGGCGCGTCGCCGCATAGAACGCGACCTGCACGATGGAGCACAGCAGCGTCTTGTCGCGCTCGGGCTGGAACTGCGAGCGGCCGAGGCCATCGCGACACCCGCGCTCAAAGCCCGTCTGTCGCACACGGTTGACGGCTTGACCAGTGCCGTCGAGGACCTCCAGGAGCTCTCTCGTGGCCTGCACCCGGCGATCTTGTCCAGGGGCGGCCTCTGCCCGACCCTGAAGATGCTCGCGCGCCGCTCGAGCGTCCCGGTCGAGCTGAACGTGTGCAAAGTTCGGCAGCTGCCCGAGGCTATCGAAACCGCTGTCTATTTCATCGTTTCGGAAGCATTGACGAATGTGACCAAACACGCACAGGCCTCAGTGGTTGACGTAAGCCTCACCGCTGACGACGCAGTCGTGCGGCTCGCCATCCGCGACGACGGAGTCGGAGGAGCCGACACTGACCACGGCTCGGGACTCATCGGCCTCAAGGACCGCGTTGCGGTGCTCGGCGGCGAGATGGAGATCACCAGCCCGTTGGGAAGTGGTACGTCGCTGCTCATCACCATTCCGACCGATGTCGTGTAACCGCCGGCTCCCCGCGGCGCTGCCTCCGCCATGGCTGACGGTCGCGGCATCATGGCCCGCCTTACCGGCCCACGAGGCCTATACGATGGTGGTGGAAAACCCCGTACCTCTCAGGTCACGATGATGGAGAGCGGTGGACGGAAGCCGGATCCGGGTGGCGCTGGCGGACGATGACGTCCTGCTGCGCGAGGGGCTCGCAAGCCTGCTCGACCGGTCCGGGCACGAGATCGTTGGCCAGGCCGGTGACGCATCCGAACTCCTCTGCCTCGTCCGTGAGCGACAGCCCGAGGTGGTTGTCGTCGACATCAGGATGCCGCCCAGTCGTACCACCGAGGGTCTCGACGCAGCCCTCGTCATCCGCAAGGAGTTCTCCAGGACCGGGATCCTCCTTCTCTCGGCACACGCCCAGGTCGAGCAGGCGGTAGAGCTGCTGGCCACCGGGCAGCGCGTCGGCTACCTGCTGAAGAGCAGGGTGACCGACGTCAACGGCTTTCTCGAGGCGATCGAGCAGATCTACCAGGGCGGCTCGGTCGTCGACCCCGCTCTGGTGCAGGAGCTCATCGCCGCCCGCCACAGGAATGACCCGCTGGAGCAGCTCACATCGCGTGAACGCGAAGTGCTCGCTTTGATGGCGGAGGGGCGCTCGAACGCGGGCATCGCCCGCAGGCTCTGGATTGCTGAGGGCACCGTCGAGAAGCACGTGCGCAGCATCCTGTGCCGGATGCGGCTTCAGGAGGGGGAAGACGATCACCGGCGCGTTCGCGCTGTCATCACTTATCTGGAATCCCGCCGGATGCATTGATCGCGGACCTCATCGTCACACCCCGCTGACCGACCGGGCTCCTCGCTGAACCCCACGACTGATAAGCGGCTACCGCCGGGTCCGGGGGCGCGCGGGCATCGCCCTCCTTTGCCGGACTGCCCGCCGCGTCAGGCCATCGGGCCCCATTCGGGCCTGCCAGGTCTCTGCAACTCGTGTGGGCGCCGACGTCGGGGCGAGCAGCACTGCCGGATCAGGTACGCAGTCCGACGGAAGGCGAGGGAGCCGGGCGCGTCCGGAGGATGACATCAGGGGTGGCGGTCATGAAGAGGACCGCGACAGCGGCAACGAGGGCGGCTGCGATCGCGATGACAGCGACGGAGGACCACTGGAGGATGCCCGCGCCCGCTGCGGCGCCGGCGAGCATGACCGCGACGGAGCTGAGCCGACGGTGAGGCTTGGCCCCGGGCCCGCGTGCCAGCGGGTTGTCCGCGGCAAGCCCGGTGAGGGTCAGCGTCAACACGGTGGTCGTGAGGTCAGGGGCACCGAGATGGCGGACGGTGCTGTTCTGCACGCCGAGGGGGACGGCGAGGAGGGCGATCGTGGCGAACCTGCCGTCTCCGGTGAAGGGCAGTACGCCGATGCCGGTGAGCAGGGCGACCAGGCCGAGAAGGACCGCTTCCGCGGTGAACGCGGTGGCCAGCCAGCGAGCCGGCCCGGGGGCAAGGGTGTGTGCGACCCGGCCGCCGGCCAGCGCGCCAAGGAGGAACCCTGCTATCGCGATCACCGAGGCGATTGCGGAGAGGCCGGAGTGAGGGTCCGCGGCGAAGCCGAGGAACACTACATTGCCCGTCATGTTCGCGACGAATACTCGGCCCAGGCGGAGGTAACTGGGCGAGACCCAGGGTGGTGCCCAGGTTGGTGAGCCGGCTTCACGCGATACGCATGACCTGGCAGCGCGGCTGACATGGCGTACGGCCCCCAGCCCTGAACGCATCGTGCCGACGAAGAGGTCCCAATGGCGTCCGCTCCCACACCCACCAGGCGCACAGATGCCCAACCTCACTGGAACTGGCGCCGATGGCGTACGGCACCCAGCAGTTCGGCGGGGGCTGGGGGCCCGCGGACGAGCAGGCGGCCGTCAGCACGATCGGTCACGCGCGCTCGGCCGGCGTCAACTTCTTCGACACCGCGCAGGCCTACGGGTTCGGCCGCTCCGAGCGGCTGTTCGGCCGGGCACTCGCCGCCGACCACGGACTGCTCGGCGCCACCACCGGTAGCGCCTCTTCGGCGCAGACGACTGGCGGGCGCACAGCCGGGCGTTCACCGGGCCCGGGTTCCGGCGCTATCCGGACGTCGTCGCCGCGCTCGACCAGGCCGCCGCCGAACGCGGCGTCACCATCGCCCAGCCGGCGGTGGCCTGGATGCTTGCCCATCGACCGTCCAGGTCGCCATCCTCGGTTCGCGTACGCCGGCCCACCTCCAGGAGAGCCTCGGGGCCCTCGGCCTGAGGCTGAGCGGAGAGGGTCTTGCCGAAATCGACGCATCATGGCCCCTGCAATGCCGTTCGGCGGCCCCACCCCGGAAGACATGGCGTGAAAGCTGCCCAGCCTCCCCGTCCGGACTCCGGACTCTCCATGTCGTCGGAGAACCGGCCGGCCCCGACCACCTCGCCGACACTGAAGGCCATTTTCCGGCGACGTCTCGGCGGTATCGCACCATCTCACCGCGATCGGCTGAGCAGCCGCCCTCACCCGCGCGATGCGGCAGGCGCGCCGTCGGTCGGCGAGGACATGCCGACGCAGGCGGACTCGCGTGCGCTGTTGGAACCGTGCGCCCGGTCACAGCCGGAACAACCGGGCCGCGTTGTCGTGGCAGACCGCCCGCAGCCACTCCTGTCCGAGGTCCAGACGTTCCAGGGCGTGGAGGTGGTGCACATAGGGATAGGGGATGTTGGGAAAGTCGGATCCCAGCAGGATGCGGTCGCCCAGGGCGGCGACCCGGGGCAGCGCGTTGCGGGGGAACGGCATGAACCTCTCGGTGAAGTCGGTGAACACCATCGTCGTGTCAAGCCGCACCTCCTCGTACCGCTCGGCGAGGCCGAGGAAGTCCTCGTACTCGGGCATCCCCATATGAGCGACGATCAGGCGCAGCCTCGGATGCCGTGCCAGGACCCGTGCGATCGGCTCGGGGCCGGTGTGCTTGCCGGGCGCGGGACCGGAGCCGCAGTGGATCACCACAGGGATCCCGGCGTCGGCCAGCAGGCCCCACGTCCGCTGGAGGAGTTCGTCGGCCGGGTCGTACGCTCCCACCTGGACATGCGCCTTGAACACCCGGGCGCCTGCTTCGACGGCCTCGCGGACGTACGTCTCGACGCCCGGTTCGGGGTACAGGGTCGCGGTGTGCAGACAGTCCGGGGTACGGCGGGCGAAGTCGGCGGCCCACGCGTTCAGCCACATCGCCATGCCGGGTTTGTGCGGGTAGAGCATCGCGGTGAAGGCCCGCACCCCGAACTCCCGGAGCAGGGCGGTGCGTTCCTCCTCCTCCTTGCGGTAGGTGATCGGCCACTCCAGTCCCCCGATCAGCGGGCCGTTCGTGTCGAAGTAGTTCCACACCTTGTGCAGGACACGCTCAGGCATGAAGTGCGTGTGGACGTCGACCAGTCCGGGAAGACCGAGCCGTTCCCGGAATCGGCGAACCTCACCGGCCTCCGCCCGCGAACCCGCCTCACTCGTGCCCTCCGCCGTGCCTGTGGCATCGTCCGGCACCGGTGCTCCCGGACGGTCGGAGGGGCCCTGGGCGGGGACGGGGACGGGTTCGGCAGGGGCGGCGGGTGCTGTGCGGTGATCGTTCATACCGCCACGATCGGTGCTGGTGAACGTCGAGTCCAGTCCCTCTCCGACGGCGGTCCGTTCCCTGTGGGGCAGGGAGGGCGGCGCCGCGTTGTGCGGGGCCGCCCTCCCTGCCCATCGGACCGTGGCGGGTGCGGTCGTGCCGGACCGAGCGGGTGCGGTCCTCAGGACAGGTAGCCCTCCACCTGGGACGCCGAACGGACATTCGCCTCGGTGGGGTCCTGACCCGCCGCGACCCTGGCCCGCCGCTGCCGGAGCAGGTCCCAGCACTGGTCGAGTTCGGTCTCCAGATGTGCCAGGCGGGCGTGCTCGGTCGTCCCGTCGATGTCCTGCTGCGCCAGGCGCTCACGCAGGTCCTTCTCCTGGCTGATCATTTCCGTGATGCGGCCGAGTATCTGCTTCTCGGCCTCGGCCTCTGGTCCTGTCATGGCTGCCTCTTTCCGGCGACGGAGTGGATCACAACTGCCTCGGGGCGCCCGCCGCTTCGTCCGCCCCTCTTCCACCACCTTCTCCCACTCGGCCCCCAGCCGCATCGATCAGTCGAGCAGACCCACTGTGCTCGTGAGGCGCGGGGTGTACGGTGACCGGCGGAAAGCGGTTGCTGGAAGCCGGACGCGCAGGGAGGATCACCGCCGATGGCGTCGACGTCGGAACGGCCGCTCGACCACCGCTACCGGGGCGAACATCCCATCCGCACACTCGTCTACCTGTTGCGCGCCGACCGCCGCAGCCTGGCGGCGGCGGTCCTCGTGTTCACCGTCAAGCACAGCCCCGTCTGGCTCCTTCCGCTGATCACCGCCTCGGTCGTCGACACGGTCGTGCAGCACCGGCAGGTCTCCCGGCTGTGGACGGCCGTGCTGATCATCATGGCGATCCTGCTGGTCAACTACCCGCTGCATGTGCTGTATGTACGGCTCCTCTACGGCAGCGTCCGCCGTATGGGCACCACGCTGCGCTCCGCGCTGTGCACCCGCATGCAGCAGCTGTCCATCGGCTATCACTCCCGGGTCAGCGCCGGCGTCCTCCAGGCCAAGGTCGTGCGGGACGTCGAGACCGTCGAGCAGATGGTCCAGCAGACCGCCGAGCAGGGCCTGGGCGCGCTGACCGTGCTGGCCGGCGGACTGGTGATCATCGCCGTCCGCACACCGGAGTTTTTGCCCGTGTTCCTGGTCGTGGTGCCGGGCGCAACGGTGCTCGTGGCCCGGCTGCGGTCGCGGCTGCGGACCCACAACGAGCACTTCCGGCACGAGGTGGAGACCCTCTCCTCCCGGGTGACCGAGATGACGCGGCTCATCCCGGTCACCCGCGCCCACGGTCTGGAGGGCAAGGCGCTGCGCCGCATGGACGGCACCCTGCGCCGGCTGCTCACCTCCGGAATGCGCCTGGACCTGGTCAACGGCCGTTTCGGTTCGCTGGCCTGGGTGATCCTCAACGTGATCGGCGTCTCCGTCCTCGCCGCCGCCGCACTGGTGTCGTACTACGGCGTGTGGGGTGTCTCCGCCGGCGACGTCGTCATGCTCAGCGCCTTCCTGACCACCCTCACCAACTCCACGACGACGCTGACGAGTCTGGCCCCGGTCATCACCAAGGGGCTGGAGTCGGTGCGTTCGGTCGGTGAGGTGCTGCAGGCGCCCGAACTGGAGGACAACGAAGGCAGGACGGAGGTCACCGCCGTCCGCGGTGCCGTCACGTTCGACCGGGTCGGCTTCGCCTACGAGGACACCGACCGCCCGGCCGTGCAGGACTTCACCCTCGATGTGGTGCCTGGCGAGACCGTCGCCCTGGTGGGCGCCTCGGGTGCCGGCAAGTCCACCGTGCTCAATCTCGTCATCGGGTTCATCCGGCCCACCGCCGGCCGGCTGCTCCTCGACGGCACCGACATGAGCGGACTCGATCTGCGCACCTACCGGCGGTTCGTCTCGGTCGTCCCGCAGGAGTCGATCCTCTTCGACGGCACGATCCGGGAGAACGTCGCCTACGGCATGGAGGACGAGGCCGACGAGGAAGCGGTGCGTGCGGCGCTGCGCGACGCCAACGCCCTTGAGTTCGTGGACGAGTTGCCCCAGGGACTGGACACCCTGGTCGGCGAGCGCGGCGCACGGCTCTCCGGTGGTCAGCGCCAACGCCTCACCATCGCACGGGCGTTGATCCGTGATCCGCGGGTCCTCGTGCTCGACGAGGCCACCTCGGCGCTGGACACCCGCTCCGAGGCGCTCGTGCAGCAGGCCCTGGCCCGCCTGCTGCACGGCCGTACCACCTTCGTGGTAGCCCACCGGCTGTCCACCGTGCGCGGCGCCGATCGCATCGTGGTGATGGACGACGGCCGTATCCGCGAGATCGGCACCCACGAGGAACTGCTGCGCCGGGGCGGTGTCTACACCGCGCTGCACGGTGGGCAGGTGGCCTGACCGGAGGGGCCCAGGGGACGCGCGGCGGACTCAGGCATCTTGATGCTCGGGATCCGCTTCCCAGCATGTGAGAGACCGATGCGGCCGGGGACGGCTCCGGCGGTGCCCTCGGGGAGAGCGCGTGCCCCGCTCACGGCATGCTGGAACCATGATGGTGCTCGCCGTGATCTTCGCCGTCCTGGGTGCCGTCAGCAATGCGACGGGCACGGCCTTCCAGCGGAAGGCCGCTTCCACGCTGCCCGGCAGCCGTGGGGTGCGCCTGCTGCTCGCCCTGGCACGACGGCCCGCCTGGGCCATCGGGATCGCCGGCGTCACGGGGGCCGCGGTGTTCCAGGCGCTGGCCCTGGTGAACGGACCGATGGCGCTGGTCCAGCCGCTGTTCATGCTGGAGCTGCCGTTCGCTCTGCTGATCGCCGTGCCGCTGCTGCACCGACGGCCGAGCCCGCAGGGATGGCGGGCGATCGCGGTCGTCGTGACCGGCCTGGCCCTCCTCCTCGCCTCGGCTGCCCCGTCCGGCGGACGGGAGCAGGCGTCCATGCAGCGCTGGATCCCGGCCCTGGCCCTCACCGTGGGTGCCATCACCTGCACCGTGCTGCTCGAACGGTCCTCCTCGTCGCCGTTGTTCCGCGCGGCGGCCCTGGCGTCGGGCGCCGCGATCGGCAACGCGCTGACCGCCGCGCTGATGAAGTCGGCCACCGGCCGGCTCGCCGACGCGGGCCTGCCCGCCTTCCTCACCACCTGGCAGACCTACGGTTTCGCGCTCGCCGGGATCGCGGCGCTGATGCTCCTGGAGAACGCACTGCAGGCCGGTCCGCTCGTCGCGTCCCAGCCCGCGCTGACGATCGGCGACGCGGCGGTGAGCCTGCTGCTGGGCGTGGCCCTGTTCGACGAGTCGGTGCGCACCGGCTGGTGGCTGCTGCCCGAGGCGATCGGCGCCGGACTGATCCTGTGGGGCGTGGTCCGGCTGACGCGCGTCGTACCCCACCTCGCGGACGTCGTGCACTGAGGGGGCCGGTTCAGAGGCCTCCGCGGCGGGCGATTCCGGCCCCGGCTCCGCCGCCCGGATCTCACTGGCCGCGGCAGTCGGCTATGTCGCCTTCCTGGTGGGCCCGCCCTCCCTCGGATACCTCGGTGAGCACTTCGGACTGCGGCACGCCCTGATCCTGGTGCTCGTCCTGGTGGTCGCCGCCGTGTTCGCCACGCCTGCCGCCCGGTCGCCGCAGGGGTAAGGGACACGGAAGCGGCCCGCGGGTGACCTCCGGCGCGGACGTCGTCCGTCAGTCCGCCGGATGGGAGCCGGGGTCTGGCCGAAGGCCCGCGGGAAGGCGTCGACGACCCCGGGCGGCCTATGACGTGGCGCTCGAACACGGGTGGGGGTACGCGAGGATGTGATGCCGCCTCAGCTACGGACTCGCCGACGCTCCCCGACGCGGCGGGCGTTACCCGGCAACCCGGAAACCCGGACCCTTTGATTCACAGTACAGCTAGATGCATAATGCCGTTATGGACAACCGGGTCGAAGATCGGCAGGCCTCCGACGGGTCGGCGGGCACGGAGGGCCCCGCGGGTTCGGCCGAGCAGTTGATGATCGCCGTGGAGCGGCTGGTGCGCCACGTGCGCCACAGCGCCACCGCCGGCGGCCTGAGCACCGCCGCCTCCTCCGCGCTGGCCCGGCTGGGCCGGGAGGGTCCGCTGCGGCTGACCGAACTGGCCCGTGCCGAAGGCGTCTCGCAGCCGGGGATGACCCAACTCGTCGGCCGGCTGGAGCGCGCGGGGCTGGTGGCCCGCAACGCCGACAGCACCGACGGCCGGGGCGTCCTGGTCGAGATCACCCGGACCGGCCTCGATGTCTTCCGGCAGCGGCGCGCCGAACGCGCCCACGCCCTCCAGGAACTGATCGAGGAGCTGACCGAGCCCGAACAGCGGGCGGTACGGCTCGCCCTGCCCGCCCTGGCCCGTGCGATAGAGGAACGCCAGGCCCGCGACTGACCACTCCGGCCCTTCCCCCAGGGGCCGTCCCGTCCGTCCGCATCCGGAGAGAGGACCGCTGATGAGTGCACCGCACCCGAGGGCCGCGAGCCCCTTCAGACAGCCGAAGGCCGTGTGGGCCGTGGCGTTCGCCTGTGTGATCTCGTTCATGGGCATCGGCCTCGTGGACCCGATCCTGCCCGCACTGGCCGAGAGCCTGCACGCCTCCCCCAGCCAGGTCTCACTGCTGTTCAGCAGCTACCTGATCGTGACCGCGGTCGCGATGCTGATCGTCGGCTGGGTGTCCAGCCGGATCGGCGCCAAGCGCACCCTCGTCACCGGGCTCGCGATCATCGTCGTGTTCGCCGCGCTCGCCGGCACCTCCGGCTCGATCAACGGCATCGTCGGCTTCCGCGCCGGGTGGGGGCTGGGCAACGCCCTGTTCATCGCCACCTCGCTGGCCGTCATCGTCGCCTCGGCGAGCGGCGGTTTCGGCGGCGCGATCATCCTCTACGAGACCGCCCTCGGCCTCGGCATAGCCGTCGGCCCCCTGCTGGGTGGCGAGTTGGGCGCCATCAGCTGGCGGGGTCCCTTCTTCGGCGTCGCCGTCCTGATGGCGATCGCGCTCCTCGCGACGCTGGCCTTCGTGCCGGCGCTGCCCAAGCCGGAGCGCCGTACCTCACCGCTGGCCCCGATCACGGCGCTGCGCCACCGCGGTCTGCTGACCATGGGCATCATGGCTCTGCTGTACAACTGGGGCTTCTTCACGATGCTCGGCTACGCGCCCTACCCAATGGAGCTGAACGCCCATCAGCTGGGGCTCGTCTTCACCTGCTGGGGGTTGCTGGTGGCCGCGTTCAGCGTCTTCTTCGCGCCGCGTCTGCAGGCCCGCTTCGGCACCGCCCCCGTGCTGTACGCCAATCTCGTCGGCCTGGGCGCGGTGATGGCCGTCATCGCCGCGGGGGTCGACTCGCCGACGGTCGTGATCGTCGCCGTCATCGTGAGCGGCGTCTTCATCGGCATCAACAACACGCTCACCACGCAGGCGGTGATGGTGGTCTCGCCGGTGGAACGTCCCGTGGCCTCCTCCGCGTACGGCTTCCTGAGGTTCATCGGCGGCGGCCTGGCCCCGTACGTCGCCGGGAAGCTCGCCGACGCCACCGACCTGAGTGTGCCGTTCTACCTGGGCACCGGCACCTTCCTGCTCGCGATTCCGGTCCTGGCCAGCGGGCACCGGCTGCTGCGCGAGGCGGAGGCCCGTCTCGGCGGCGGGGAGCCGGTCCTCCCGGCCCTCACCCCCGTCGGGCGGCGGGTCGAGGCCGGCTCCGGCCCGGTCGTCGTGGCCGTCGGGAACCACGAGCGGGCCGCCGCCATCGTCGACGCGGCCGCCCGGCTGGCGCGGGACACCGGCAGCCCGCTGGAGGTGGTGCACGTCCAGCGGACCGCCGTCGTCGAGGAGCAGGCGGCGGACACCGAGACCGCCGAGGAGGCCCGGGCCGCCGTGACCGGCCATCTGGACCGGCTCGCGGCTCAGGGGTTCGCCGCCACCGGCCAGGTCCTGGACAGCGTCGGTGATCACGCCGCCGCGGGGCGGATGCTGGCCCGGCACGCCGCCGAGGTCCACGCCCGTGCCGTCGCCGTCGGGCGCTCACCGCGCGGTCCGCTCGCCCAGTTCGCCGACGGCAGTCTCACCACCGCGCTCGCCCATGCCGCGACCTGCACGGTCGTCCTCGTCGACCCGGCCGACGCGCCACTGCCGCTGACGGCGTCCACGCTCGTGGAACTACGCGACAACCCGGCCTGACCCGGCGAATCGGCCCGCCGCCGTGGCGCGACGGCCCGGCGGCGCTCGGTCGAACCGGGTCGGGTCGCCTTCGTCCGGCTCACCATGGTCGGCCTGCGCCTGACCGCCCGGGCCGGCCACGGACTCCGTCCGTCCGTCCGACAGCGTGACGCCCGGCGCGATGCCGGGCGCCACGCCCGGCCCGTGGCGCTCGCCGGCACGGGCGGCTGCCTCAGGTGGCCGGGCGGTGGTCCTCGACGGCGAGGTCATGAATGTCCTCACCCGCGGACGCTGACGTGTGGCCCGCTTCGCCGGGGCCCTGGGAGGTGACCACCTTCGAGGGGCGGTTGCCGCGGTCCAGGATGCCGCCGGTGACGGCCAGCCCCAGGCCGGCCATCGCGAGGGCCGCGCCGACCAGGTTGGGTGCGGCCCAGCCCCAGCCCGCCGAGATGACCAGGCCGCCGAGCCAGGCGCCGGCCGCGTTGGCCAGGTTGAAGGCGGAGTGGTTGGAGGCCGCCGCCATCGTCGGGGCGTCCTTCGCGTTCATCATCAGCAGCATCTGGACGGGCGTGGTGATGAGCGCGCCCATCGCGCCGATGAAGGTGACCGTCACCAGGGCCGGCACCGTGCTGTGGACGGTGAAGTAGAACGTCACCAGCGCGGCTGCCAGCAGGGTGATCCCGGCGTACAGCGTCGGGCGCAGGGCCCGGTCGGTGAGGGGGCCCGCGGCCAGGGTCCCGAGGGTCATGCCGACGCCGTACAGGGCGAGAACCCAGGTGGTCGAGGAGTCGGAGATGCCGGTCAGCTGCGTCAGCATGGGGACGAGGTAGCTGTAGACGGCGAAGAAGCCGCCGAATCCGACGACGGCGGTGGCGAGGCCGATGAAGACCTGCCGGTTGCCCATCGCCCGCAGTTCCCGCCCGATGCCCGCCTGCGGGCCGCGCGACTGGTGGGGGACGAGGAGGGCGAGCGCGGCGAGCGCCACGAGGCCGATGACGGCGACCGCGCAGTAGGCGTACCGCCAGCCCAGATGCTGGCCGAGCGCCGTACCGGCGGGGACGCCGACGATGTTCGCGACGGTGAGCCCGAGGAACACGCTGGAGACGGCGCGTGCCGCGCGGTCCGGAGCCACCAGCCGGGAGGCGACGACGGCGCCCACGCCGAACAGCGCGCCGTGCGGCAGTCCGGCCAGGAAGCGGGCGGCGAAGAGCAGGCCGAAGTTCGGGGCGAGCGCGGACGCCGTGTTGCCCACGACGAACAGCCCGGTCAGCAGGAGCAGCAGCCGCTTGTGGGGCACCCGGGCGCCGATGCCCGTCAGCACGGGGGCGCCGACGACGACGCCGAGGGCGTAGGCGGATACGAGGTTGCCGGCGTGCGGCACCGACACACCGACCCCGTCCGCGATCTGGGGCAGCAGGCCCATGGTGGCGAATTCGGTGGTGCCGATACCGAACGTGACGACGGCAAGGGCCAGCAGAGCCAGAGGCATGGTGGGTGAGCGAACCTTTCGGGGATGGCGGTCCGGGGACGGGGAGCGGGACGGGACCTGGAGGTGTCTTCTGCCTCCGGGGCACGCCGCGCCGAGCGCCCTTGCCCAGCACACCCCAAGAACGTTGCAGCGAGATGGAGCGGGTGTGCATTCCGGGATCGGCTCACACGGCGGGGTGACCTGCGTCACCACGGCGGCGGCCTGTGCTCGCTCCCGGCGCCGCTACGCCCGGTCGCGCAGGGGCGGGACGGCGGGGACCTCCGGCGCGTTCGCCATCGCTTCGGGGGTCAGGCGGAAGGCCTCGGGGTAGGCGTCGGCCCTGCGGCGGGCGGGTTCGGTGGTGCGCCAGGTGTAGAGGCAGCGGTGGCACTGCAGCACGTCCCAGACCGCGGTGAGACGGGGCGGGGGCGCGCGGTCGGCGCCGGTCAGCCGCGGGCTTCGGACAGCAGCCGTGTAGTCGAACGCTTCCCGCAGCACGTAAGCGGCCCGCTCCACGGGGTTCAGCCTTCTCCAGGAGGAGGAGAACCGCCAGGTCGAGTGCCTCCGCGCGTTCCGCGCCCAGTTGCGGGTCCGTGCTCGTGTCGACGGGCTCGGGAAGCCAGGGGCCGACGTACGACTCCCTGCGCACCCGGGCGGACTGGGTGAAGTTGATCGCCAGCCGGGTGGTGACCGTGGCGGATCGCGGACATCGTGGAGACGAGCGAGGCCAACGCACGCCAGTTGGTGAGTCGTGCCCGCAAGCGCCTCGCGGCGGAGCGCCGGGAACCGGTCGGCTCCGCCGAGCACCGGCGTTTCCTGGAGGTGTTCCTCGCCGCGGCGCAGAACGGCCGTCTGTCAGTCCTCGAAAAAGTCCTCACCGAGGACGTGGTCAGACACGCCGACGGCGGCGGAATGCGCGGGGCGTCCAAGATCCCGGTCTTCGGGCTCCCGCATGTCTCCCGGTACCTCGTCGCCTTCGTACCGCGTTTCTGGCCTCAGGCGGACGTTCGCTGGGTCGAGGCCAACGGCAGGCCGGCCGTCCTGGTCTTGGCCGGCGGGAACGCGGTGGCACTGCTGTCCGTCGACGTGTCCGTACGCGGTATCGAACGCATCATGTGGGTGATGAACCCGGCCAAGCTGTCCCCCTACGTGGCTTCGCTGGACGGATGAGACCCCTCGTCCATTAGGCCGCACCCGGGGCGGCAACGGATGAATTTCCTCGATTGCGCGGACGGCTGTCACACGCGGAAGAGCTGCCCGGTCTCTTCTGGTGCAGACACCAGAAAAACTCCGAGAGGAAATCCTCATGAAGGTCGTCGTGATCGGTGGCACCGGGCTCATCGGCTCGAAGCTGGTCGGCAGGCTCGGCGAGCACGGGCACGAGGCGGTCGCGGCCGCGCCCAGTACCGGCGTCAACACCCTCACCGGCGAGGGTCTCGCCGAGGTCCTCCAGGACGCCTCGGTCGTGGTCGACGTGTCCAATTCCCCCTCGTTCGAGGACCGGGCCGTCCTGGACTTCTTCCGCACCTCCACGGCCAACCTCCTCCAGGCGGAGGCCGACGCCGGCGTACGGCACCATGTGGCGCTGTCCGTGGTGGGGACCGACCGGCTCCAGGAGAGCGGGTACTTCCGGGCCAAGCAGGCTCAGGAAGATCTGATCAAGGCGTCCGGCATCCCGTACTCCATCGTCCACGCGACCCAGTTCTTCGAGTTCGCGAAGGGGCTGGCCGACGGGGTCACCGAGGGCGACACCGTGCGCCTGCCGGACGCCAAGATCCAGCCCATCGTCTCCGACGACGTGGCCGCGGCCGTGGCCCGCACGTCGGCCGGCGCGCCGGTCAACGGCGTGGTGGAGGTCGGCGGCCCCGAGGCGTTCCAGCTCGAGGAGTTCATCCGCACGGCGCTGGCCGCGACGAACGACCCCCGTAAGGTCGTCACGGACCCGCAGGCGCGGTACTGGGGTGCCGAGCTGCGGGAGGACACGCTCCTGCCCGGTCCGGACGCGAGCGTCGGCGAGGTCAGGTTCACCGACTGGCTCGCACGGCAGCAGTAGGCCTCGAAGGGCGGTGGCCCTGTCGGCCGACGGGGCCGCACCGCTTCCGAGTCCACTCAAGGACTTCGCTGCGTGTGCGTGCCGCAGACCGAGGTCGGCGCTGAGAGCCTTCCGGCTTATGACGCGCCGACCACAACCACGGTGACGCACAGCGCCATGACCACGGTGATCAGGATCATCGCGGTCAGCGTCCCGCGCAGCCAGTGTCCGAAGCGGGCACGATGCCGCTGTTCCACAACGTCGATGCTCGCGGCGATGTGCTCCGTCACCATGCGGGCCACATACGCCTGTTCCGCGAGATACCAGCGCTCGATGTCCGTCCTCTGGTCCGGGGTCAGTCCCGGCTCCCGTGCGGTGAAGTCCGCGACCCGCTGACGTGCCGCTCGCAGATGAGCCTGCTGGTAGAGGAAATC
This sequence comes from Streptomyces sp. NPDC005866, assembly GCF_040629895.1. Classification (NCBI taxonomy): domain Bacteria; kingdom Bacillati; phylum Actinomycetota; class Actinomycetes; order Kitasatosporales; family Streptomycetaceae; genus Streptomyces; species Streptomyces sp. NPDC005866. The sequence continues at coordinate 170,630 of NZ_JBEXWP010000014.1, read as the reverse complement.
CTGGATGTCGGTCAGGCCGCGGGCGGCCTCCTCGTTCGTGTCCATGGTGTGCTCCCCAAGTGAGGCGGCGGCTGTCCGGCCGGTCACTGTGGTGTGGGCGCGGTGTACGCGCGTCAGCGCCGGGGAGGAGAGCAGCGCGCACGAACGGTCGGGCCGGGACTGGTCGGGCCGGCGATCTCGCGAACGCCGCGCAGAGAGCTGGAGCAGGCAACGTGAACGACCAGCGTGGCAACTTCCGCCTGAAGCCGCAAGAGCACCGGCACCGCACCGCCCTGCACTCTTCTGGGCGCGGCCCAAGGGCGGCCGGTGCGGTGATCTCCCCCTCAGGCAGGTCAGGGCGGGCGGCCCGCCCGTCTGGCTCGGCGGCGCGTCCCCCACCGCGCCGGCTCGCACCGGCCGGTCCTACGACGGCCGGCTGCCCTGTCCGCCCGACCCGCCGACCACGCCACCGGCCTCCACGGCATCCGTGCGGCGGCGACGGACGGCACAGGCCACCTAACACCCTCCGCCGTTGAACCGGGCCTGCCGCAGGTCGCGGAGGAGCGCGATCTCGGCCATGTGGTGGACGAGCTCGAGGTTGGTCTCCCACAGCACGTCGACGAACGGATCGTCGGGGTCGGAGCCGGAGGGGTACTGCGAGAAGCCGACCGTGTCGAGTTGCTCGTCGGTCACGGTGGCGACACTCGCCCGCCAGCGGTCTGCCGTGGCCCAGAACCGGTCCAGTGCCGTAGCGGCGTCCGGGGTGAAGTCGACCAGTAGCTTCGGGTGCTGCCGCCGGTCACCGAAGGTCCACTCCCAGCGGCCGGCGAAGCCCGAGTGCAGATGCCCGAGCCGCCAGGCGATGGTGGTGACGGGAGTCCGGTCGGGCTCCGGCGGGCCGGTGCGGCCGAGGATCTCCTCGACCCGCTCGACACCGACGCTCCAGTCGGCGGCGATCTTGGCGACGCTCATGCCCGCGGCGGCCTGCCGGGCGACCTCGGCGTACTCGCCGGCCGGGATGTCGGGGGCGCCTTTGTCGAGCACCCAGTCACCGGGGCCGTACGCCCCGGGTGTCGTCGCCTCCTCCCGGCGCCGGACCGACCAGCAACCGGGCACCGGCTCCCACAGGTACTCCTCGTCGTCGAGGCCCGTCAGCCGCACCTGGGCCAGCTCCCTGGCGCGGTCGAACTGGTCGAGCAGCAAGGCCGTACGGCCCGTCCCCATGTGTAGCCGCCTTTCGCGGTCGCCTGTCCCGCCCCGCTCAGGCGGACACTAGCGACCCGCCGGAGCGGGGGCGACGGATTTTCGAAGCCGCGGCCTCGGGTCACGGGCGGTCAGCTGTCGTAGTCGACCGTCAGCTTCTCCGAGACCGGATACGTCTGGCAGGTCAGCACATAGCCCGCTTCCACCTCGGCCGGTTCGAGGGCGTAGTTGCGGCGCATGTCCGCCTCGCCGTCCGTGATCCGCGCACGGCACGTACCGCAGACGCCTCCCTTGCAGGCGAAGGGAAGGTCCGGGCGGATGCGGGCGGCGGAGTCGAGGATCGCGGTCCCGCGCGGAAGCCGGGCGGTGGTGGAGCGGCCGTCCAGGGTGACGGTGACCTCGCTGGCCGGGCCCGTCGCCGCGGCCTCCTCGTGGCGGACGGGTTCGATCGGCTCGTCGGCGAAGAAGAGTTCCTGGTGGATCCGGCCGGCGGGGACGCCCAGGCCGGCCAGGACCTGTTGGGCGTCGAGCACCATGCCGTGCGGCCCGCACAGCCACCAGTGATCGGCGGAGGGAACGTCGATCAGTCCGTCGATGAGGGCGGCGAGGCGGTCGCCGTCGAGGCGGCCGGAGAGAAGTTCGGCTTCGCGGGGTTCACGGGACAGGACGTGGGCGAGGTGGAAGCGGGTGCGGTACTCGTCCTTCAGGTCGGCCAGTTCGTCGGCGAACATGACGGTGTCGCTGCGCCGGTTGCCGTAGAACAGGGTGACCTTGGAGCGGTCGTCGGCCGCGAGGACCGACTCGGCGATGGACATCATGGGGGTGATGCCCGAGCCGGCCGCGATCAGCACATGGTGGCCGGGCACCGTGAGGTCGGGCGTGAAGGCTCCGGTCGGGGCCATCACCTGAACGGTGTCGCCCGGGCGCACCTCGTGGACCAGCCAGGAGGAGAAGAGTCCGCCGGGCACCTCCCGGACGCCGATGCGGGGGGGTGCGCCGGCCGGCGAGCAGATCGAGTAGGAGCGCCGCTCGTCGCGCCCGTCGATCTCGCGGCGCAGGGTGAGTGACTGGCCGGGGCCGAAGGCGAACTCCTCGGCCAGGGCCGCGGGGATGTCGAAGGTGACCGCGACGGCGTCCTCGCACAGGCGCTGGACCGCGGCGACGCGCAGGGGATGGAAGGCTGGGCGGCGCCGGCGTGCTGTCGTCGCGGGGGCACCGGCGGCCGGTGCCATCAGCTCTGCCATCAGATCTCCTTGACGTACTCGAACGGCTCGCGGCAGGCCAGGCACCGCCACAGCGCCTTGCAGGAGGTGGCCGCGAAGCGGGAGGTCTCCTCGGTGTCCACCGATCCGCAGCGCGGGCACGCGACCGTGCGCCGGGCCGGTGACAGGTTCAGTGGGACGGGGCCGGTGGGGTGCCGCGGGGCCGTCGTGGGCGGTGCGATGCCGTGTTCGGCGAGCTTGCGGCGGCCTTCGGGGGTGATCCAGTCGCTCGTCCACGGAGGGTCGAGGACCGTGCGGATCTCGACGCGGTCGAAGCCGGCGTCCCGAAGGCGGGCGGCGACCCCGGCCCGCATCTCGGCCATGGCGGGGCAGCCCGAATAGGTGGGCGTGAGGCCGGCGACCACCGTGCCGTCGGCCTCGATCGTCACGGTCCGCAGCACCCCGAGGTCGGCCAGGGTGAGCATGGGAAGTTCGGGGTCGGGGACCTGTTCGGCGATGTGCCGGGCCCGCCGGACGTCGGACAGGACGGTCACCATGTCGCCTCCGGGTGGGCGCGGGCCACGCTCTGCAGCTCGGCCAGGAGCGGGGCGAGGTGTTCGGTGTGTCCGCCGTGCCGGCCGTGGCCGGGCAGGGGCGCCGTGTGCGGCATGGGGAGTCCGGCCGCGTCCAGGACCTGCTGGAGATCCGCCAGGACCGCGTCGCGCACATCCTGCGCGGCGAACAGTTCCGCCCAGTAGGGAGCCTGCCATTTCAGGGCCGTCAGCATGCGCGCGTGGGACTCCTCCGTGCCGTCGCCCAGGCGTACGACCCACTCGGCGGCGTACTGCCGGTGGTAGGTGAGCTCCTTCACGCCCTTGGCCGCGATCGCCGCGAGCACCGGGTCGGGTGCAGTGGCCAGTTCGGTGAAGTGGGCGAGGCGCCAGCTGGCGAACACGAGCAGCCGCAGGACGGAGAAGGCGAAGTCGCCGTTGGGGAGTTCGGCGAGGCGTACGTTGCGGAACTCGCCGGCGTCGCGGAAGTAGGCGTAGGCGTCCTCGGTGCGGCTGGTGCCGTCCGTCTGGCCGCAGCGCGCGTACAGCAGCCGTGCCTGGCCCAGCAGGTCGAGCCCGATGTTCGCCAGCGCCACCTCCTCCTCCAGCTCGGGGGCCAGGGTGACCCATTCGGCGAGCCGCTGGGCCAGCACCAGGGCGTCGTCGCCGAGCACCAGGCAGCGGGCGGCCAGTTCGGCGGCGTCGACGCCCTCGGGTACGGCGGTGTCGACGCCGTGCAGAGGGTCTTCGAAGCCGGTGCCGAAGGCCCAGCGGGCGTCGCCGTCGTCGTGGCCCTCGGCCAGGGTCAGGTAGACGTGGTCGTCGCTCATCACCGGCTCCTAGATGTGCGGGATGTCGTCGGGGATGTCGTAGAAGGTCGGGTGCCGGTAGACCTTGTCGGCGCTGGGGGCGAAGAAGGGGTCCTTCTCGTCCCGGGAGGAGGCGGCGATGTGGTCCGAGCGCACGGCCCAGATGCTGACGCCCTCGTTGCGCCGGGTGTACAGATCGCGGGCGTGGGTGAGGGCCATCTCATCGTCGGCCGCGTGCAGTGAGCCCACGTGGACGTGGTTGAGGCCGCGCTTGCCGCGGATGAACACCTCGTACAGGGGCCAGTTCTCCGAGTCGCTCATGCCACTGCCTCCTTACGCGCCCGGGCGGCCTGCTTGGCGGCGTGCGCACTGGCGGCCGCGCGCACCCAGGCACCCTCCTCGTGGGCGTCGCGCCTGCGCTGCACCCGCTGTGCGTTGCAGGGGCCGTTGCCGCTGATGACTTCCTTGAGTTCGGAGAAGTCGGGGGTGCCGAAGTCGTGGCGGCCGCGCTCCTCGTTCCAGCGCAGTTCGGGGTCGGGCAGGGTCACGCCGAGCTTGGCCGCCTGGGGCACGGTCATGTCGACGAAGCGCCGGCGCAGTTCGTCGTTGCTGTGCCGTTTGATCTTCCAGGCCATCGACTGCGCGGAGTTGGGCGAGTCGTCGTCGGGGGGACCGAACATCATCAGGGACGGCCACCACCAGCGGTCCACCGCTTCCTGCACCATCTGCCGCTGGGCGTCGGTGCCGCGCATCATGGTCATCAGCAGTTCGTAGCCCTGCCGCTGGTGGAAGGACTCCTCCTTGCAGATCCGCACCATCGCGCGGGCGTAGGGCCCGTACGAGCTGCGGCACAGGGGCACCTGGTTGCAGATGGCCGCGCCGTCGACGAACCAGCCGATGACCCCGACGTCCGCGAAGCTGGGCGTCGGGTAGTTGAAGATCGACGAGTACTTCTGGCGGCCTTCGAGGAGGCGCTGGGTGAGGTCCGCCCGGTCGGCGCCCAGGGTCTCGGCGGCCGAGTACAGGTACAGGCCGTGGCCGGCCTCGTCCTGGACCTTGGCGAACAGGATCGCCTTGCGGCGCAGCGAGGGCGCCTTGGTGATCCACTCGCCTTCCGGCTGCATGCCGATGATCTCCGAGTGCGCGTGCTGGGCGATCTGCCGGACCAGCGTCTTGCGGTAGCCCTCCGGCATCCAGTCGCGCGGCTCGATCCGCTGGTCACGCGAGATCGTCGTCTCGAAATGGGACGCCAGGTCGTGCTCGGCGTCCTTTCCGGCCGCTTCAGTCATCTCCACCCACTCCCTACCGACCATTCGTTCGGTTCATCATAAGGTATTCCCTCCCTGGTCTGGCAAGGGCCGCACCGGCTCAGTGCCCGGCAAAAGACGGCTGCCGCGCCACCCAGGAAGACGACTCTGCGACCCACTCCGGTCACCAGGTGTAGAAACCCTGGCCCGTCCTCTGTCCGAGTTCGCCGCGGGCCACCTTGTCCCGCAGCAGCCGCGGCGGTGCGAAGCGGTCGCCGCGAAGACCCTGCCGTGGCCGGTCAGGAGCGGCAGCCGGGGATCACGCTCCAGTCGCTCGCGCACCTGGTGGAGTTCGGCGATCACGCGGCCGCTGACGGCGTTGCGGGCCTCGGGGCGGTGCCAGGTGACGACGACCCGGTCGGCTCGCTCCGACACCAGCAGCAGCGTGTCGTACGACAGAGAAGTAGTCACACCCGCTCCACGAGCAGTGCGACGCCCTGGCCCACGCCCACACAGAGCGTGGCCAGGCCGCGGCGGCCGTTCTCCCGTTCGAGCCGGCCGAGGAGGGTCAGCAGGATGCGGGCGCCGGAGCAGCCGAGCGGATGCCCGAGGGCGATGGCGCCGCCGTCGGCGTTGACCTTGTCCTCGTCGAGCCTGAGCCGACGGATGACGGCCAGGGCCTGCGCGGCGAAGGCCTCGTTGAGTTCCACGGCGTCCAGGTCGCCGGTCTGCCATCCGGCCCGGGCCAGCGCCTTCTCGGTGGCGGGGACCGGGCCCAGCCCCATGAGGTTGGGCTGCACACCGGCGGAGGCCGAGGCGACGATCCGCGCCCGGGGCGTGAGGCCGTAGCGCTCCACGGCCTCGGCACCGGCGACCACCAGGGCCGCCGCGCCGTCGGACAGCGGGGAGGACGAGCCCGCGGTGACGACGCCGTCCGCGCGGAAGACCGTGCGCAGTGAGCCCAGCTTCTCCAGGGTGGTGGCGGGGCGGGGGCCCTCGTCCCGGCTCACCTCGCCGTCGCGGACGGGTACGGGGACGATCTCGCGGTCGAAGCGGCCCGCTTCCTGGGCGGCCACGGCCCGCTGGTGGCTGCGCAGGGCGAAGGCGTCCGACTCGGAGCGGGTGATGCCGTCCAGGGCCGCGACCTCTTCCGCGGTCTCGCCCATGGACAGCGTGACCTTGACCGCCTCCGGTCCGGCGTCCCCGGGGACGGCACGGTCGGCGGCGGTGAAGCGCGGGTTGGTGAACCGCCAGCCGAGGGCGGTGTCGTGGACCTGCCCCGGCTTGGCCCACGGAGTGCCGGGCTTCTCCATCACCCAGGGCGCCCGGGTCATGGACTCCACTCCCCCGGCGACCACGAGGTCCGCCTCTGCGGCCCGGATCGTCTGCGCCGCCGAGGCCACGGCCGTCAGGCCCGAGGCGCACAGGCGGTTGACGGTGTAGCCCGGCACGGTGTGCGGCAGCCCGGCGAGCAGCACCGCCATCCGGGCCACGTCCCGGTTGTCCTCGCCCGCCTGGTTGGCGGCTCCGAGGACGACCTCGTCCACGGCCTCACCGGACACACCGGCACGCCGGACGGCCTCGCCCACGACGAGGGCGGCGAGGTCGTCGGGGCGTACGGAGGCCAGGGCGCCGCCGTAGCGGCCCTGCGGGGTACGGGCCCCGTCGATCAGGTAGACGTCCGGCATCAGGCGGCCTCCTCTGCCTCGGCGGGGACGGGGCGCCGCGACTGCAGGACGGCGAAGCGGCCGTTGACGAAAGCGGTGTCGGACAGGGTGGCGCCGGCGACCGGGTGGGCGGCGCTGCCGTGGAAGTCGCTGAAGGCGGCCGACTGGTTGGCGAAGTCGCCGCCGTTGAGGTTCTCCGACAGGTGCACTCCGGCATCCAGGGCCGCCTCCTCGGCGGCGGTCAGGATCCCGGGCCCGAAGCCGTACAGGGACGTCTCGGAGGGCGACGTCGCGGTCTCGCCGGGGTGGCCACAGCTCACACCGGCGTCCGCCGCACGCTCGATCAGCGTGCCGTGACGCTCGAAGTAGTCGGGCCCCTCAGGGGTCTTGTGCGGCATGCGGTGCACCTCTTGACATGCGGAGGGCTTGCTGGATTACTTGAGCACACCGCACGCTAACCGAATGTTCGGTCGGTCCACAAGGTGGTGGAAATGACGACCCGGGTACCGGATACGACGCCTGGCCCCGTCGAGACGATGTTCGCCGCGGACGAGGCGTCACGCGGGCTCGGCATCGAGCTGCTGGAGCACGGCGAAGGGACCGCCGTACTCCGCATGACCGTGACGTCCTCCCAGGTCAACGGGCACCGGATCGCCCACGGCGGCTATCTCTTCCTCCTCGCCGACACGGCGTTCGCCTGTGCCTGCAACAGCCACGGCCCCGTCACCGTCGCCGCCGGCGCCGACATCGACTTCGTCGCGCCCGCGTACGAGGGTGATGTGCTGGTGGCCACGGCGCGGGAGCGCGTCCGGTTCGGCCGCAGCGGTGTCTACGACGTGAGCGTTGCGCGCGGAGACGAAGTGATCGCGGAGTTCCGCGGCCGCAGTCGCACCCTCCGCGCGCGGATCGAGGAGCACCAGTGAGCAGTGAAGCGATCGCGCCAGAGCCCCGGGCCACCCGCCGGGGAGAGCCTCTCCCCGAGGCCCTCCTGGACGACGCCGAGCGGATGTCCCGCGAGGAGCTGGCGGCGCTCCAGCTCACCCGGCTGCGCGCGACACTGCGGCACGCGTACGGCAACGTGGAGCTGTACCGCAAGAAATTCGACGCGGCAGGCGTGCGCCCCGATGACTGCCAGACCCTCGCGGACCTCGCCCGTTTCCCCTTCACGACCAAGGCGGACCTGCGGGACACCTACCCCTTCGGCATGTTCGCCGTCCCGATGTCCGAGGTCCGGCGTGTGCACGCGTCCAGCGGCACCACCGGCCGCCCCACCGTGGTCGGTTACACCGACAACGACCTGTCCATGTGGGCGGACGTCGTCGCCCGCTCCATCCGGGCGGCCGGCGGCCGGCCCGGGCACAAGGTCCACGTCTCCTACGGCTACGGGCTGTTCACCGGCGGCCTGGGGGCCCACTACGGCGCGGAACGCGCCGGCTGCACCGTGATTCCCGCCTCCGGCGGCATGACCGCGCGCCAGGTGCAGATCATCCAGGATTTCCGGCCCGAGATCATCATGGTCACGCCCTCCTACATGCTCACCCTGCTCGACGAGTTCGAGCGCCAGGGCATCGATCCCCGCTCCACCTCCCTGGAGGTCGGCATCTTCGGCGCCGAGCCCTGGACGGAGGAGATGCGCCGTGAGATCGAGGAGCGCCTGGACATCCACGCGGTCGACATCTACGGGCTGTCCGAGGTCATCGGCCCGGGGGTCGCCCAGGAATGCGTGGAGACCAAGGACGGTCTGCACGTCTGGGAGGACCACTTCTACCCCGAGGTCGTGGACCCGCTGACCGACGAGGTGCTGGCCGAGGGCGAGAGCGGCGAGCTGGTCCTCACCTCGCTCACGAAGGAAGCGCTGCCCATCATCCGCTACCGCACCCGGGACCTGACGCGACTGCTGCCCGGCACCGCGCGTCCCGGACTGCGCCGTATCGAGAAGATCACCGGCCGTTGCGACGACATGATCATCCTCCGCGGGGTCAATGTCTTCCCCAGCCAGGTGGAGGAGATCGTGCTGCGGACCCCTGGCGTGGCCCCCCACTTCCAGATCCAGATCAGCCGGCGGGGACGGATGGACCATATGGCCGTCCAAGTGGAGGCACGGGCCGACGCCGGTCCCGCCGGCCGCGAGGCAGCCGCGAGGACCATCGCCCAGGGCATCAAGGACGGCGTCGGAGTCACCGTGGAGGTCGCCGTCGTGGACCCGGAGACCCTGGAGCGCTCACTCGGCAAGCTCCGCCGGGTCAAGGACCTGCGCAAGGCCTGAGACGTGGTTGACACTCCGCCAGTAGGGCAGGACCGCTCCTTGCTGATGAATTGACGTTAAGCATTTCGAAAGGTCCCCCGTCTTAACGTCGCGCCATGAATCATCCGCTCACGGAATTCAGCCCTGGCCCGCGGACCGTGTTCACGCGTCCGGCCGAGGGTTCGATCCAGACCGCCGCAGCGATGGCCGGCGGTACGTCATGAAGAAGACCAGTGCCCTGCGGGCATTCGCGGCGGCGTGCGCCGCTTTGATGACAATGCTGGTCGCCGCCTGCGCGTCGAACTCCACGAACTCCGCCCCTGGGGCGACTTCGAGCGCGTCCCCGGCCACGGCCGCCAGTACTCCCTCCCACGCGGGCGGCCACGTTGTCGGCGCGCCGCCGCCGACACTCCCGCTGCGGCCCGGAGAGCAGTTCTCCAACCTCAAGATGGCGAAGCCCTACACGCCGGTGGCACCGAACGGTGGCACCGACGAGTACCGCTGCCTGGTGATCGATCCGCATCTGGCCAAGTCGGCGTACCTGACCGGAACGCAGTTCACGGTTGGGAACCAGCAACTCGTGCACCACGCCATCGTGTTCGCGATCCCGCCGGGCGAGGCCGCGCTTGCTCGTTCCAAGGACGCCGCGTCCGGGGGGCACGGCTGGACCTGCTTCGGGAACAGCGCCCTGGGCGAGGGCACGAAGGAGAGCTGGGTCGACACCTGGACCCCCAACGCCGGCGAGGCCTACCTGAAGCAGGACGTCGGGTTCCCGCTGCAGGCCGGCAGCCTGATGGTCGTCCAGATCCACTACAACCTCATGGGATCCGCCGGCCGCGCCGCCGGATCGGACCAGTCCGGTGTGCGGCTGCGGCTGACCCAGGGCGACGCGGCCACCCAGGCGCTGAGGACGGTGCCGCTGCAGGTCCCGGTCGAACTGCCTTGCCCGGCCGGGGTGTCCGGCCCGCTGTGCAACCGTGCCGCAGCTCAGGCGGACGTCATCAAACGCTTCGGGGCCGCCGGAAACACCGAGGCGGAGCTGCTGAGCCAGTGCGGCAACGGCACACCGGTACCCGGTGACACCCAGCATTGCGACTACCCGGTGCCGGTGCCCATGACGGTCTACGCGTCGCTGGGACACATGCACCTGCTCGGACACTCCATCAAGATCGAAGTCAATCCCGGCACGCCGCATGCGAAGACCCTGCTCAATGTCCCGGCCTTCAACTTCGACTACCAGAAGTTCACGCCGATCGCTCCGGTCGACGTCAAGCCCGGCGACACGGTGCGCGTCACCTGCAACCACGACCCCACCTTGCGCCAGCAACTGCCCCAGCTCAAGAGCCTGCCCCCGCGCTATGTCATCTGGGGCGACGGCACCAGCGACGAGATGTGCCTCGGCCTGCTGACCGCCGTGGTCAAGAAGTGACCTAGCCGACCGGGGTCCGACCCCGGACCCCCGGCGCTGCGTGACCCCGCGCCGGTGCACCGCGCGATTCCCGGGAGGAACACGCCTCCTCCCAGCAGGCCCTCCCGGGAAGCGCGCACCGGCCTGCCCGCCGACGGCAGGCAGGCCTCCACCGGCGCCGAACGCCCGCATCCGTATGCGCGAAATCACCCCAGGAAGGCTGCCCCGTGCCGTTCCCCCCGACCGCCACCCCCACCCCAGGCCGCCGGCCCTCCCGCGGCACGTCGTGGGCCCGGTTGCGCCTGGATTCCCCGCCGGGCCCCCCGGCCTGGGCGCTGCTGCCGCTGCGCGCCTTCCTCGGGCCGACCTTCCTCTACGCGGGCCTGTCCAAGATCTTCGACACGCACTACCTGGACGGCGGTTCACCACTCGGCGTCCACGCCCAGATGCTGCACGCCGCCACGACCTCCCCGATCAGCTCCCTGGTGTCGCTGAGCGCCCACCACTTCACCACCGTCGGACTGCTCATCGCGTTCGCCGAGATCGCGGTCGGTCTCGGCACCCTGCTGGGACTGTTCACCCGGGCGGCGGCCGGCGGCGGTATCGTCCTCGCGCTCAGCTTCTGGCTGACCGTCAGCTGGACCACCCGGCCGTACTACTACGGGCCCGACATCGGATTCGCCTTCGCCTTCACCCCCCTGCTGATCGCCGGCGACGCCGGGGTCCTCTCGCTCACCGCCCGGATACGCTCGGCCGTGCGCCGCACGCAGGGCCTGCCCGCCCACCCCGCACCGGACGAAAGCCCGGCCGTCCACGACGACGTCGAACGGCGCACCCTGCTGCGCGGCTCACTGACCGCGGCCGCCGCCGGCGCGGTCGTCGCCGCCGCGGGCAGCGCCGTGTCGCTCACCCGCCGCCGCTCCACGGCCACCGCGCCGCCGGCCGCAACAGTCAGCCATGGAGGGGCCGGTACCGGAGCGGGGAAGGTGATCGCCGCCGCCGCCGGCGTCGCGGTCGGATCATCGAAGGCGTTCACCGCCCCGAACGGCTCCCCTGCCTTCCTGCTGCAGCCGACGCCCGGCACGTTCACGGCCTTCGACGCCGCGTGCACCCACCAGGGCTGCCCGGTGTCGTTCGTCGGGCCGGGATTCCACTGCCCGTGCCACAGCTCCACCTTCGACCAGAACGGGCAGGTCACCGGGGGACCGGCGAACGCGCCGCTGACGAAGATCCCGGTGAAGGTCGTCGACGGGCAGGTCACCACGGCCTGATCCGCCTCGCCGGGGGCAGCCCGGCCCGGCCCTGAAACCGGAAACCCTTCCCCAACCGTGCACGGAGCGAACGTGTCCCCGAAATCCCTTGCCGCCCTGGCCGCGATGACCGGCGCGGCGGTGCTCGCGCTGGCCGGCCCGGCCTCGGCCCATGTCACCATCGGCCCCGCCGCCACCGCCAAAGGCGCCGCCGACGTCGAACTGACCTTCCGCGTCCCCAACGAGCAGGCGGCCGCCGACACCACCGGCGTGGAAGTCGACTTCCCCACCGACCACCCGATCACCGGCGTCCTGCCCGAGCCGGTGCCCGGCTGGACCGCCACCGTCAGGAACTACACCCTGCCCACCCCGGTCACCACCGACGACGGAACCGTCCGCCAGACCGTGCAGAAGATCACCTGGACCGGCGGGCGGCTGCGGCCCGGGCAGTACCAGGGCTTCCGGGTGATGCTCGGCAAACTCCCCTCCGATGTGGACCAGCTGACGTTCAAGGCCGTGCAGACCTACGCCAATGGCGACATCGTCCGCTGGATCGACACCGCCCAGGCCGGGCAGCCCGGCCCCGACCACCCCGCACCCGTACTGGCCCTCACCACCGCCGGTACACCTACCGCATCGGGCACGCCGGCCGTCGGCGGAGTCTCGGCCACCGCGCAATCCCCGGGCCCGGCCGCTGCGAGCGGCGACATGACCGCCCGCGCCCTGGGCATCGGGGGGATCGCCATCGGAGCACTGGGGCTGCTGGCCTGGACACTTCGCGTCACTGCCGCCCTGCGCACCCGTCCGAAGCGCGGCTCGTGACCTGCGGCACCGGCCGTCCGGCAGCCGGGCGCGGCCTCCCGGCCCGTCCCTCTCGATGGCGCCCGCGTCGGGCGGGCCGTCCGGCCATGCTGCTCGCGGTGGCCTGGGCGGTGCTGCTGCTCCTCGCGGGGCCGGCCGCGGCGCACTCCACCGTCATGGCGACCTCGCCCGGCGATGACCAGGTGACGCCGACCGCGCCGGCAGCGGTGTCGGTCACGTTCAACGAACCGGTGGAACTGATACCGGCCGGTTCCCTGCAGGTCTTCTCCCCTTCCGGCACCCGGGTCGACGACGGCGCCGTACAGCAGCCGAACGGCAACGTCGAGACCGTCACCGTCGGCCTCACACGGGGCCTGCCGCACGGTACCTACACCGCGTCCTGGCGGGTGATCTCCGCCGACTCCCACCCGGTGGCCGGCGCTTTCACCTTTGCCATCGGCGCGCCCTCGGCCACCGCGGTCGGCGTGGGCACGGTGTCGGCCCGCGGCAGCACGCTGGTCGGCACCGTATATGCGGCCGCGCGCACCGTGGCCTATGCCGCCTTCGCGGTCCTGGCCGGCGTCACCGCGTTCCTGACCCTGTGCTGGCCGGCCGGAGCCCGAACCCCAGGAGCACGACGACTGCTGGGCGGCTCCTGGGCCGTCCTGGTCGCGGCCACGCTCGCGATCTGGGCCCTGCAGGGCCCCTACGGCACCGCCGCCGGACTCGGCTCGGCGCTCGACCCCGCCCTGCTGCGCGCCACCGCCCACACCCGCCTGGGCACCGCGCTGTCGGTCCGGCTGGGACTGCTGGCCGCGGCCGCCCCCGCGCTCTTGTGGATCGCCACCCGCCTGCCCGGCGCCACAGGCCGGACCCGGTCGGCCGCCGGCACCGCCACCACCGTGCTCACCGCCGCGACCGCCGCCACCTGGGCGGTCGCCGACCACGCCGGAACCGGCCCGCAGGTACTGCTCGCCATGCCGGCCGACATACTGCACCTGACCGCGATGGCCTTCTGGCTCGGCGGACTGGTCCTGCTCGCCTGCGTGGTGCTCCGCCCTGGGTCCGCCGCCGCGGAGCCGGAACTCGCCACGGCACTGCCGCGCTTCTCCGCGATCGCGCTGGGGTGCGTGGCGGTCCTCGCGGCCAGCGGCCTGTACCAGGCCTTGCGCCAGGTCGATTCCCTGTCCGCGCTGACCGGAACCCAGTACGGCCGGCTGCTGCTGTTCAAGACACTGGGCATGGCCGCGCTGATCGCACTGGGCTACCGCGCGCGCACCTGGACCACAGTGCACGTCGGCCGTGGCCGCAGGAGCAGCCCGCCACCCGGTCCACAGCCCCGCCTGCCGACCGCCCGGATCCGCCGATCCGTGGCCCTCGAGACGGCCATCGCCGTCGGCGTGCTGGCGTTGAGCGCGGTGCTGGTCAACACCGCGCCGGCCCGCGAAGCCCACCCCAGCCCGGCAGCCGCCACCGCGTCCTTCGACACCGGCGGCACACACGGCACCGGAACCGTCAAGGCCGCCGTCACCCGAGCCGGCACCGACGGCACCAGCCTGCGCCTGGCCGTCCTCGACCCGGCAGGACGCCCCCGGACCGTGCCGGAGGTCCGCGCCGCACTCACCCTGCCCACCCGGTCCATCGGCCCGCTGCCGATCACGCTGACCGCCACCGGCCCCGGCACCTACAGCGGCACCGTGCCGACCCTGATCGCAGGATCCTGGCAGCTCAGCGTCACCGTGCGCACCGACGACGTCGACGAGACCACCGTCGTCCTGCAAGTCCCGATCCGCTGAGCGACCGCACGTGCGCTTCACCGGCTTCCCGATCGGACCGGCGGGCACGGCACTGCACCAGTCGTGAGGCCCGGAAAAGCACAGCCGAACTGCCCAACGGCGCCCGGCAGTCCGTGCGGGAAGCCGCACGACATCAGGAACCGCGCGAGCGGGACCAAGTCGCACAGGTGAAGCGCCGGTACGCAGTCCCGACGGGCCGAAGACCGGCGGCAACTGCCGCCAAGTGCAGCCTGTCATGGCGACGAAGATGATCGCCGCGAGGACCTCACGATCGACCTGCCGTCGCCGGCCCCGCCCTGCCGCCGCACAGGGGCGGGAGGCACCACCCGCCGGAAGAGGTCACACAAGTCGTCCGGCGCCAAGCGTGCCAGGACCAGCACCAGCCCAGACCACCGATCACGCCGCATGAGACGACGTCCAATGCGCTGGCGGGCGCACGGCCGGGGTGCCTACTGTCCTCCCCATGCCCGAACTGCATCTGCTCCGTCCGGACCATGCCCCGGCGCTCCTCGCCTTCGAGCAGGAGAACCGCGCCTACTTCGCGGCGTCCGTCCCCGACCGCGGAGACGACTACTTCGCCCGGTTCGACGAACGGCACCGCGCGCTGCTGGCCGAACAGGAGGCCGGGACCTGCTACTTCCATGTGCTGGTCGGCGATGCCGGCGGGGTGCTGGGGCGGTTCAATCTGGTGGACGTGGCGGACGGGGGCGCCGACCTCGGCTACCGGGTGGCGGAACGGGCCGCGGGGCGGGGACTGGCCACCTCGGCCGTGCGGGACATCTGCGGGCTCGCCGTCGACAGGTACGGGCTGACCGTCCTGCGCGCCGCCGCCACCCTCGACAACACGGCGTCCCGAGCCGTCCTGTCCCATGCCGGCTTCGCCGTCACCGGCGAGACACGGCTCTCCGGCCGCCCGGGTCTGACGTATGTGCGCCATCTCCAGGGATTCGCGGGAACCTTCCGGTGAGCCGCCTCGTTGCCCCGGGGCTCACCTTGTCCCCGACACCTGGGAGCGTCGTGCCCGAATGCGCGTCCGCCACGCCCACCGTCCTCCCCGCGTTCCCGTCCCTCGGCACGCAGGCCGAGCGGCTCATCGAGTCGGGGTGCATGAGATCGCCGAGCTGTCCGCAGTCGATGTCCGCCGCCGCGGCGGCCCCTGCCGAAGACGCTGCCCTGCTCGCCGTACACCCGGAGCACGCCCCCGCCTCCGCGCTCGCGCCGCTGCTGCGGCACGACGGCAGGCCGGGGTTCGTCGGCGCCTGGACCCCGACCATCGCGGCGGTGGCGAAGTCGGCGTCGTACAGGGTGTCACGGAAGCGGACGCGGCCGTACTCGGGTGCGAACACGCCGGCGGTGATCCTGCTGGCGATCCCGAGTTGACGGAAGATCTCCATGGAGCGGACGTTGACCAGGCGGAACCGCGGAAAGGGGGACAGCTCCCGGTGTTTCTCGACGAGCAGGGTCGGCACGCCCCAGCGGTCCAGCAGCGCACGGGCGGTGAGGCCGACCGGTCCACCGCCGACGATCAGTACCGGCACCTCGACGTCCGCTTCAGGCATGGGTCGATCATCCAGCCCCGGCGGCCGGTCGCAACCACCGCCGATGCGCCTGCACCCGAACGAGTCACTTGGTGGGGCGGAGGTGCGATGACCCCAGGTGGCCGCATACGCGATCCGCGTTCGTGGTTGTGGCGCGGCGCCGGAGGGCGGATGCGGGACGTAGCGTGGGGTACTCGGTCGCCCATCGCGGTGAACGGCACCGCACGGGTGTGGAAGGCAAGGCGGCGAAGCTCCCATGTCCACGACGCATCCCGCCGAGCGTTCCCGCAACGGCCGGGGCTGGTTCGAACGGCTGGCCGAGGCGGCCTCGAACCTCACCAGTTCCGTGCCCTTCATGTGCTTCTGCGTGGCCCTGGTCGCGGCCTTCGTCGCCGTCCATGCCGCGGGCCTCGACCTGACCTGGCAGCTCCTCGTCGGCGATGTCATGACGTCCGTGAACCTGCTGCTGCTCGCCCTGCTGAAGAACTCCGAGCGTCGCGCGGAGCACGCCATCCAGCGCAAGCTCGACAGCATCGCCGCCGCGCTGCTCGAGCAGCGTGCGGGCGACCGCCCGGAGGAAGCGGCCGAGGAGCTGCGCAAGGTGATCGGGATGGAAGACGAGCTCTGACCCTGTCTCTGACCCCGTCGACCGGGGTGGACGGGCCGCGCTGGGCGCCGGGCGTCTCCTCGTACCCTGTCTGACGTGCCTCCCACCCGACTGCATCGTGTCGCCGTCCTTGTGCTGGAAGGGGCGAAGCCCCTCGATGTCGGCATCCCGGCGCAGGTGTTCACGACCCGGGCGAGCATGCCGTACGAGGTGCGGGTGTGCGGGGCGGCGCCAGGTCTGGTCACCGGCGGCGACGGGTTGTCGTACCACGTCGCGCATGGCCTGGACGCGCTGGAGTGGGCGGAGATCGTGTTCGTGCCCGGCTACCGGTTCCCGGACCGGGAGGACCCGCCGCGGGCGGTCGTCGACGCGCTGCTCGCGGCGCACGAGCGGGGCGCGCGGCTGGCCGCCATCTCGACCGGGGCCTTCGCGCTCGCCGCGACCGGGCTGCTCGACGGCCGGCGTGCCACGACCCACTGGCACTACACGCGGTCGCTCGCGGAGAGGCATCCGCTCGTGAAAGTCGACGAGAACGTGTTGTTCGTCGACGAGGGCAGCGTGCTGACGTCGGCCGGTGCCGCCTCGGGCATCGACCTGTGCCTGCACATCCTGCGCGGCGACCTGGGCGTGGCCGCGTCCAACCACGCGGCCCGGCGGCTGGTCGCGGCCCCCTACCGCAGCGGCGGCCAGGCGCAGTACGTGCCGCGCAGTGTTCCCGAGCCGCTCGGTGAGCGGTTCGCGGCGACCCGCGAGTGGGCGCTGCACCGGCTCGGCGAGCCCCTCACCCTCGACGCGCTCGCCCGGCACGCGGGGGTGTCGGCGCGTACATTCTCGCGGCGCTTCGCGGAGGACACCGGCTACACCCCGATGCAGTGGGTGATGCGCGCCCGGATCGACCTGGCCCGGGCGCTGCTGGAGCGTTCGGAGCGCAGCGTCGAGCAGATCGCCGACGACGTCGGTCTCGGCACCGGCACGAATCTGCGCCTGCACTTCCAGCGCATTCTCGGTACGACGCCGAGCGACTACCGGCGCACCTTCACCAAGGGTGAGTAGCGGTCGGCCGACGGCGCGGCGGGCCGTGGCGGGATCCTTTCGAACCGTGGCGGTCTCGCCGCTGTTGTGGGTGAGTACGGCCAGCGAACCTGGTGGCATAGCGAAGGGACGCCACCTATGACTCGTATCGCCATCAACGGATTCGGCCGCATCGGACGCAATGTGCTGCGCGCCCTGCTGGAGCGGGACAGCGGCCTGGAGATCGTCGCCGTCAACGACCTCACCGAGCCCGCGGCTCTCGCGCGGCTGCTCGCCTTCGACTCGACGGCAGGGCGCCTCGGGCGCCCGGTGACGGTGGACGGGGACGTCCTCGTCGTCGACGGCCGTCGTATCAAGGTGCTCGCCGAGCGGGAGCCGGCGCAGCTGCCGTGGGCCGCTCTCGGTGTGGACATCGTGCTGGAGTCGACCGGCCGCTTCACCTCCGCGAAGGCGGCCCGCGCCCACCTCGACGCGGGCGCGAGGAAGGTCCTGGTCAGCGCACCGTCGGACGGTGCCGACGTCACGCTCGCGTACGGCGTGAACACCGACGCCTACGACCCGGACGGGCACACGGTCGTCTCCAACGCCTCGTGCACGACCAACGCGCTCGCGCCGCTGGCCGCCGTAGTCGACGAACTCGCCGGTATCGAGCACGGGTTCATGACGACGGTGCACGCCTACACGCAGGAGCAGAACCTGCAGGACGGCCCGCACCGCGACGCCCGTCGCGCCCGTGCCGCCGGTGTCAACATCGTGCCGACCACGACCGGCGCCGCCAAGGCGATCGGCCTGGTGCTGCCGAACCTCGACGGCAGGCTGTCCGGCGACTCGATCCGGGTGCCGGTTCCGGTGGGCTCGATCGTCGAACTCAACACGACGGTCTCCCGTGAGGTGACGCGCGACGAGGTGCTGGCGGCGTACCGCGCCGCCGCGGAGGGGCCGCTCGCCGGCATCCTCGAATACTCGGACGACCCGCTGGTCTCCTCGGACATCACGGGCAACCCGGCCTCGTCGATCTTCGACTCGGCCCTCACCCGCGTCGACGGCCGCCACGTCAAGGTGGTCGCCTGGTACGACAACGAGTGGGGCTTCTCGAACCGGGTGATCGACACCCTGGAACTGCTCGCCCGGTAGCGGGTGGTGCGGAGCCGCCGGCCACCGTTGGATGGCCGGCCGCTCTCCGCTGGGCCTCAGCTCGCGGCGCCGGCGGGGTGCGTCGCCGCTTCCGGCGCCGCCGGCGGGGCCCGTGCCGGGCGGATCCCGATCAGGGATACGGCGATCACCGCGGCCACCAGCATCCAAATCCCGCCGACGAGTGCGCATGTGTGCAGGGCGTCGGTGAAGCCGGCGCCATAGGCGGCATGGGCCTGTCCGGTGCTCTCGGGGGTGTTCAGGTGCAGGAACGCCCCGGCCTGGATGCCGACGTTGGACACCAGTCCGCCGACCTGCCCCTGGTCGGCGGGGCTCAGCCCGGACGAGGCGAGGCGTCCGGGCAGGGTGGCCAGGGTGCGGTGGGTGAGGATGACACCGAAGACGGCGGGTCCTAGCGCGCTGCCGATCTGGCGGAGCGCGCTGTTGGCCGCGTCGGCGGTACCCCCGAGCCGGTGCGGCAGGGAGTCCATGGCGATGGTGGTGATCGGCGCCACGGCGAGCGCGATACCGATGCAACCTAAGGTGAACGCCGCTGACGCCTGCCTCGTCAACGCCTGGCAAACGTGCGGCAGGTGAGGACTCGCGTCGGGCAGCGCCCTTACGCGCTTCCGGCCAGCTCCGCCCGCAACGCGGTCACTTGTCTGTCGAGGGCGCATTCGAAGCGGTGTCCGCGACCTCCAGCTCGGCCCAGATGATCTTGCCCTCGCCGGTGTAACGGGCACCCCAGCGGTGGGCGAGCTGGGCCACCAGGAAGAGGCCGCGGCCGCCCTCGTCCGTGCTGCGGGCGTGCCGCAGCCGGGGTGCGGTGCTGCTGGCGTCGGCGACCTCGCAGGTCAGCCGGGAGTCGCGCAACAGCCGTAGCCGGATGGGTGGTTCGGCGTAGCGGATGGCGTTGGTGACGAGTTCGCTGACGACCAGTTCGGTGGTCATCGCCAGCTCGTCGTAGCCCCACGCCACCACCTGGTGTACCGCCCGGGCCCGGACGTCGGCGACGGCGGCCGGGTCCACGGGCACGTCCCAGGAGACGACGTGGTCGGCTCCCAGCGCGTGGGTGCGGGTCAGGAGCAGGGCGATGTCGTCGGGCTGGGGCGCGGGGACCAGTTGCTGCACGGTGGCCGTGCACAACGTGGCGAGGTCGGCGTCGGGGTGGGCCAGTGCGGCGCGGAGGCGGGCCATGCCCCGTTCGATGTCCTGGTCGGCGCCTTCGATGAGGCCGTCGGTGTAGAGGCCGAACAGGCTGTTCTCGGCGAGTTCGATCTCGGTGGCCTCGAAGGCCATGCCGCCGAGCCCGAGCGGCGGACCGGCGGGCATCTCGGCGAACCAGACCCGCCCGTCGGGTGCCACGACGACCGGCGGCGGATGTCCGGCCCGGGCCATGCAGCAGCGCCGGGTCACCGGATCGTAGACCGCGTACAGACAGGTCGCTCCGACGAACGTGGCCGTGCTGCCCTGGGAGACCACGCTCCCGCTCTCCTCCTCCCCCAGCCGCAGCACCAGGTCGTCGAGGTGGGCGAGGAGTTCGTCGGGCGGCATCTCCAAGTCGGCGAGGGTCTGGACGGCGGTGCGCAGCCGGCCCATGCTCGCCGCCGCGGAGAGACCGTGGCCGACCACGTCGCCGACGACCAGGCCGACGCGGGCGCCGGACAGCGGAATCACGTCGAACCAGTCACCGCCGACGCCGTCCGTCGCGTCCGCCGGCAGATAGAAGGAGGCCACATCCAGGGCCGCACCGCCCGTCAGGGCCTGGGGCAGCAGACTGCGCTGCAGGGTGACCGCCGCCGTGTGCTCCCTCGTGTAGCGGCGGGCGTTGTCGACGCAGACGGCGGCGCGCGCGACCAGTTCCTCGGCGAGCAGGACGTCGTCGGGCTGGAAGGGGACCGGGTTGAGCGAGCGGGCGAACGTGGTGAGGCCCAGGGCGGTGTTGCGTGCCCGCATCGGGACCGAGATGAGGGAGTGCAGTCCGAACTCCCTCATGCGCGCGGTCCGCTCCGGCTGCTCCGTGAGCCACAGCGGGTCCTCCGGGTCGAGCTCGGGGATGAGGACGGGCTCGCCGTTGACAAGCAGGTCGATGCCGTGCGCCGGGGGCAGGAAGTTCACCGGGTCGCCGATGTACGCCACGACCTCGGGGCTGCCCTCGCGGACCGTCTGCAGTGCGGCGCGCCGCATCACCGGCCCGACGGCCGCCGGGCCCGCGTCGGTCAGCCAGGTGCCGTGGCCCTCGGTGCTGAGGACGGGCTCCAGGAGGTCGACGACGACGAAGTCGGCGAAGCGGGGGACGGCGAAGTCGGCGAGTTCCTGGGCGGTGCGCAGCACGTCGAGGGTGGTGCCGATCCTGGGGCCGGCCTCGTTGACCATCGACAGCCGCTGGCGGGCATTCCACCGCTCGGTGACGTCGGAGACCGTGTAGCACACGCCGGTCACGGAGTCGTCGGCGTCGACGAGCGGGAAGAACGAGGTGGAGTAGGCACGTTGGCGGTGCGGATCGGCCCAGCTCCAGCCGAGGTACTCGTACTCGGTGATCGGCTCCCGGGTGGTCAGCACCTTGCGCATCAGGCCTTCGACGGCGGTCCCCTGCAGCCCGGGCAGCACCTCGCTCAGCCGGCGGCCCAGGCGCTGTTCCCGGGGCACTCCGCCGAAGCGTTCCAGGGTGTCGTTCAGCCACACGTGGCGCAGCTCCGGATCCATCACGGCCATGCCGATCGGCGAGCGGGTCAGGAATCCGTCGAGGACGGACTGGCCCATCGTCCACTGCGGCCGCCGTTCACGGGCGGAGAGGAGGAAGCACTCCTCGCCGCCCATGCGGAAGGACGCGGAGACCCGCAGGTCCACGTCGAGGGTGTGGCCGTCGCGGTGCCGTACCGGGATGAGCCCGCTCCATCCCATGCCGGAGCGGCAGCGCTCGGCGACGCCGGCGGCGCGGGCCGGGTCGGCGCGCATGGCGAGCAGCCGTACCGCGGGACCGCCGACCACCTCGGCGGCCGGACGGCCGAGCAGGGCCTCGGCGCCACGGGTCCAGGCGATCACGACGCCCTCGGCCGACAGCACCGCCGCCGCGTCGCTGGAGGCGTCGAGGAGGTCGCGCGGGCCCACGGATGGCGGCACGTCGAAATCTTCTCGCGGAAAATCCATTGGCTACATCCTCTACGTACCCCAATGTTCCTGCTTGCCCACGCGATGCGCACGGCCCTGAGGGGAAGGGGGATGGGCTTCGAGGTCGCGCGGGGGCGGGGCGGGAGGCCCGTGCGGAGCGGGGTACTCGGTCCGGGTCGGCGCGGGCGGGCGGCCGGGGGCCGCATGGAAGCGCCCTGGCAGCGGTATCTGCCCGGCCGGTGGAGGTGGTTGAGGCATGGCTGTGGGTTTCCTGCGGTCCGGTGGCTCCGACGGCGCCGACGGTGGGGGGTACGGCCCCGGCGGAGTGCGTCCGACGGGTCTGCTGGACGTGCTGAGCGTGGCCGCGATGGCGCTGGACTCGCAGGGCCGGATCGTGTTCTGGACCCCGCAGGCCGAGGAACTCTTCGGCTACACGGCCGAGGACGCCCTGGGCAAGAACGCGGCGCGACTGCTCGTTCAGCCGGAGCATCTGAAGGCGGCGGTGAAACTGTTCGTGGAGGTGCTGGAGACCGGCCGCAGCTGGGCCGGTGCCTTCCCGGTGCGGCGCAAGGACGGCGGCAGCCGGCTGATGGAGTTCCGCACCATGCGGCTGCTGGACGATGTCGGCGACGTGTACGCGCTGGGGATCGTGGCCGACCACTCCATGCTCCAGCGGGTGGAGACCGACCTGGCGCTGTGCGAGCGGCTGATCAACCAGTCCCCGATCGGCCTGGCCCTCCTCGACCCGGATCTGCGCTACCTCCTGGTGAACCCGGCACTGGAGCGGATCGACGGTGTCCCCGCCGAGGAGCACATCGGCCGCCATCTGCGGGAGACCATGCCGCTGCCCGACATCGACACCATCGAATCTGCGCTGCGCCAGGTGCTCACCACCGGCACTCCGCTGCTCGACCAGTACCACGTGGGCCGTACGCCGGCCGATCCCGAGCACGAGCACGCCTGGTCGCTGTCGTTCTACCGGCTGGAGGATCCCGGCGGCCGCGTCCTGGGGGCGGCGACCTCGGTCGTCGACGTCACCGAGCGGCACCGTGCGGCCGCGGAGGCCGACCGGGCGCGGCGCCGTCTCGCCCTCATCGCCGACGCCTCGGCCCGGGTGGGCACCTCGCTGGAGGTGGAGCGCACGGCGGACGAGCTTGCCGAGATCGCCACCCCGGTCCTCGCGGACGTGGTCGCCGTGGACGTGCTGGACGCGGCGCTGGCCCTGCGTCGCTCCCGCAGACCGGAGAACGGCCCGGAGCTGTTCCGCGCGCTGGCCCTCAAGGCGGCCCATCCCACGGTCGCGCTGCGGGCCGCCGACCCGCCCGGTGACCTGGCGGCCTACGACGGCGACCGGCTGGTCACGCTGTGTGTGCACACCGCGCGGCCGGTCCTGGTCCAGCATGTCGGCGCACAGGATCTGCCGCGCATCGCCCGTGACGCCGAGGCGGGCGAGCTGCTGGCACAAGCCGGTGTGCACTCGTATCTGGCGGTGCCGCTGATCGCCCATGGGGAGGTGCTCGGCGCCCTCGACCTCAAGCGCACCCGCAATCCGCTGCCCTTCGACGAGGACGACGTGGTCCTCGCCACCGAGCTGGCCGGGCGGGCCGCCGTGGCCATCGACAACGCCCGCTGGTTCCAGAGCGTCCGCAACACCGCTCTCACCCTCCAGCGCAGCCTGCTCCCCGACCATCCTCCGCACCACACGGGTCTCGAAGTGGCCTCCCGCTACCAGCCCGCCCAGGCGACCAGTGAGGTCGGCGGCGACTGGTACGACGTGATCCCGCTGTCGGACGACCGGACCGCGCTGGTCGTCGGCGACGTGATGGGCAACGGCATCGACGCGGCCGCCACCATGGGCCGCCTGCGCACCGCAACGTGCGCCTACGCGGACCTGGAGCTGCCCCCGGCCGCGGTGCTGCAGCACCTGGACCGGATCACCTGCGATCTGGAGCACTACATCGTCACCTGTCTCTACGCGGTGTACGACCCGCGTGCCCGGCGCTGCGACATCGCCAACGCGGGCCATATGCCGCCGGCGCTGGTGCACTCCGGGAAGGCACCGGCCCTGCTGGAGCTGCCGCCGGCCGCCCCGCTCGGGGTCGGCGGGATCCCTTTCGAGACCACCACCGTCGACCTCGCCGCGGGTGACCTCCTGGTCCTGTACACCGACGGCCTCGTCGAGACCCGCCGTCACCCCATCGAAGACCGTCTCGGTGTTCTGCTCAGCTTCCTGGACGAGCCCCACCGGCCGCTGGAGGAGACCTGTGACCTGCTGCTGCACGGACTGCGTCACCCGGACGACCACGACGACGTGGCGCTGCTGGTCGCGCGGACGCTCTAACGCGTACGGCAACAGTCCGTACGGCAGAAGCAGGACGCCCTGATCGGCACGTCCGCCGTCGCCGCCGCGAGCTTCAGCTGCTGGGCCACGATCCGCGCCTCGCCCTCCTTGCCGAGCCGCCGCAGACACTCGTGGAAGCCGTGCAGGGACCAGACGTTGCCCGGGTGCTGCAACGGCCGGGGCAGGGTGTCGTCCAGGCCGAGGTCGGCCCGGTAGACCGCCTCGGCCTCTTCGACCCTGCCGCGCTCCAGGAGCAGGGCACCGTAGGCGTGCCGAGTGGGCTGCATCCACCCCCAGGGTTCGTCGTAGGGGAGGTTGTCGTCCAGGTCGACGGAGCGGCGCAGTTCGGCGAAGGCGGTGTCGAAGTCCCCGTTGCGGTAGGCAAGTTCGCCGTCCAGCAGCGCGGAGGCGACCGCCAGGATGTCGGCGCAGGTGTTGTTGAACAGCATGCGGGTCCCGGGTACGGCGGCGGCCGCATCCCGGAAGCGGGCGCGTTCCTGCTCGGCCTCGGCGATCCGGCCGGTGGCGGAGTGGGCGACGCCCCGCGCGTAGTGCAGCATCGCGGTGGACACGCAGTACAGCCGGGGGTCCGTCGGCAGCGGCAGGCTCAGGATGTCGTCCCAGCGGCCGAAGCGGATCAGGACGTGCACCCGCATCGCCAGGAAGCCCTCCAGCCAGTCGGCCATCGGCGGGCTGTCCACACGCAGCAGCTCTTCAGGTACGGCGGCTTCGAGCCGTTCGGCCGTGGCGAGGGCGTCCTGGAGGCGGCCCAGGAACATCGCGCCGTAGATCCGGAAGTGGAGGTTGTGGCAGCGGTAGAGGGTGTAGAAGTTCATCGCGCCGGCCCGGGCGTGGTACTTCTCGTCGACGGCGATGGCCGCGGTGTTGTCGGCGACCACGCGCCGGTAGTCGCCGCAGAGGACCTCCAGGTGCGAGGGCATGTGCTGGAGGTGCCCGGCGTCCGGGACCAGGTCGCGCAGCAGGTCGGCGACGGGCAGGGCGGCCTCGGGGGTGGGTGACATCTCCATCAGGTGGATATAGAGGTGCGACAGGCCGGGGTGCCGGGTGCCCGACTCGGTCGCCAGAGCCCGCTCGAGTACGGCCTTGGCCTCCGTCGTGCGGGCGCCTTCGGCGGGTCGGCCGCTGCGGATGTCCCAGAGCTGCCAGGGGGTGAGGTTCATCAGGGCGTCGGCGTAGAGGGTGGCGACATCGAGGTCGTCGGGCGCCAGTTCGTACACACCGCGCATGCGGTCGGCGTAGGCCGTGTTCCACACCGAGCAGGCCTCCGCGTCCGGGGCCGTGGCCTGCGGGTAGCGGGCGCGCAGCGCCTCGACGAGGGCTCGCTCGACGGGAGTCGCGTGGGCGGCCTTGGCGTGGGCGCGTTCCACGGCGGCGTGCGTACGCTCCACCGTGCGCGCCAGATCCTCCCGGTCGAAGAAGTCCCAGGGCTTGTTGTAGTTGGGGCCGAGGGCGTAGGCCACGCCCCAGTCGGCCATGGCGCAGTCCGGGTCCGCCGCGCCGGCCGCCTCGAAACAGCGGACGGCCTCCTCGTGGTTGAAGGCGTAGGTCCAGATCAGCCCCCGGTCGAACCACGTCTGCGCCTCGGGGGACGACGTCGTCACGCGCCGGCTGTGACTGCCCAGGTCGTAGTAGTCCACGGCGACGAACCTAGGGCCTGTCGTTCGGATCAGTCCGCAGACGCGGGGGCTGGTGCGCGCATCTGCCGCGTTGTCGTCGGTCGCCGACGTCCCCCAGCCTTCGGCCGGGGGGGGTGCCGCCACCGCGTCGCCCGCCGCGGCAGCGGCTGATTGGCCACGCCTCCTCCGCCTTGCAGCCACACGCACCAGCCCCCGCTCCCCGGCATCGAACCGCACCGCCACTGACCTGCGGCCTGATCCAAACGACAGGCCCTAGTGGCGGACGGTGTGCGAACGATTCCCGTTCATCCGAACCAATGAGGGTGGCGCGGCGGTTGACAGACGGCCGCGCCACTGTTCTCAGGGAGCGACCGCGCGGCCGGTCTGCGTGGAGATCCGCCCGGAGCACAGTCCCGTGGCCGCAAGGGTCTGCGGGATGCGTGGATCGCGGCGAGCGTGTTGGCCGGCCACTCGTGCATGAGGATGATCCGGCCGCTGGTGAGCCGGGAGACGGCCTGCACGATCGCGTCGGTGCTCGCGTCGTTCCAGTCCTGCGAGTCGACGTCCCAGACAATCTCGGTCAGCCCGAAGCAGAATGCGAACGCCGCCCCGAGGGCCGGAACATGCCGCTGAGTGGAGCAATCACCGGTGCGTCGGGCGGCAGCCCGGCAGGCTGGGCGTCTTGTCGAGATTCGTATGCCAGGAGTCCCGGGTGAGGCACGACGGTCGCAACCCAGCACTGCCCGCGCCCCCCGCGTGGATGCGCTGGCTTCCGGTCCTGTACGTCGTGGGTGTACTGCTGGTCGAACCGGTCACCCCCGTGGACTGGCCGGTCAGCTTCGCGCTGATCGCCCTGCCCCTGGTGACCGCCTTCGCGCACCCGCCCGTCGTCGTCGCCGGCGCGACCGCCTTCGCCATCGGCTTCGAACTTTTACTGGCCGGAACCCCGTGCTGTGCAGGACGGTCCGTCGGCCTCATCTGGGAACGGCACTACGTGGCCGCGTACGCGTGTACGGCCCTGGTGGGCGCACTGGGCACGATCCTGGCAGCGCACCGGATCCGCCGGGAACGCACCCTGGCCGACGTCAGGTTCGTGGCCGAGATCGCGCAGCGCGTCCTGCTCAGACCGCTCCCGCACCGGATCGGGAACCTGGTGCTGGAGAGCTTCTACCTGTCCGCCGCCGCCGAGGCACGGATCGGCGGCGACCTCTTCGAGGCCGTGCCGACCGCGTACGGGGTACGGCTGCTCATCGGTGACGTGCGCGGCAAGGGGCTGCTGGCGGTGGAGACCGCGGCCACTCTGCTAGGCGCGTTCCGTGAGGCCGCGCACGACGAACCCGACCTGCACGCCCTGGTGGAGCGGCTGGATGTCAGCATGACGCGCCGAGCCGACCAGCTGGGCGGCAGCGAGACGGGCGAGCGGTTCGTCACGGCAGTCTTCGCCGAGATCCCCGAGGGCGAAAGGGTCGTCCGTGTCCTCAACTGCGGCCATCCGCCGCCGCTGCTCATCCGCCCCGGCGAGGTCCGCGAGCTGGACCGGGGGCGGCCGGGGCCGCCGCTGAACCTCGGCATGCTGGTAGGCGACCCCTACCGCGTCGACGCCTACCCCTTCGGCCCCGGCGACCAGCTGCTGCTCTACACGGACGGTGTCACCGAGACCCGCGACCCGGGCGGTTCCTTCTATCCCCTGCTTCAGCGGCTGCGCTCGTGGGGGCCGATGCCGCCCCAGGAGCTGCTGGAACGGCTCCATGAGGATCTGCTGGCCTACAGCCACGACCGGTTGCGGGACGACACGGCCGCGCTCACCGCCTTCCTGCTGCCCGAGGGAGCGGCCGATACGCCGGGCGGCGGCCACGACGATGCGGGCGCCGGGGCGTTCGGCGACCCGCTGCCGTGACGCGTGGTGTGAGGGTTCTGGGCCGGTCTCCACGAGGCACTGTGGGCCATCTCACGGGTGACTACACTCCGCCACCGTGAGTTACCACCACGCGTGTGACGTGCGGCGAAGGGCGGGGCGGTGCTGGGAGAACCCGGGGCCGGAGACAGGATCTCCGGCCGGTATGTTCTGCGGGAGGCCATCGGCCGGGGCGGCATGGGCGTCGTCTGGCGGGCCTGGGACGAGCGGTTGCGGCGGCTGGTCGCGGTCAAGTGCGCGCGCCTGGACGACCCCAGGGCCGCGCAGCGGCTGATGGGCGAGGCCCGCAACGCGGGGCGGCTGCACCATCCGAACATCGTGGGCGTCTTCGACTTCGTCGACGAGGGCGCCACCTGCTGGATCGTCATGGAGTACGTGCCCTCGCGCAGCCTCGCCCAGCTCATGGCCGAGAAAGGTCCCCTCTCCCCGGAGGACGTCGGCTCCATCGGGTGCCAGATGGCGGACGCGCTGGCGAAGTCGCATGCCGAGGGTGTGGTGCACGGCGATGTGACACCGGAGAACATCCTGGTCACCGCCGAAGGGGTCGCGCGCCTCACCGACTTCGGGATCTCCCGGGCCCTGTGGAGCGAAGCCACACAGAGCCTGACGGGCGGGGTGCGCGGCAAACCCCGCTATCTGGCGCCCGAGGTGGCCAGGGGGCGGCAACCCGGTGAGAAGGCCGACGTGTTCTCGCTGGGTGCCGCGCTGTTCGCGGCGGTCGAGGGCCGGTCGCCGTACGGGGAGGCCGAGCACCCCATGGCGTATGTCGCCCGGGCGATCGAGGGCCGTATCGAGACCGCGCGCCGGGCGGGTCCGCTGGCCCAACCGCTCGCCGCCCTGCTGGAGTTGGAGCCCCGGCACCGCCCGGACGCCGCACGGGCGCGCAAGCTCCTGCTGAAGGCGGCCGCCCCTCCCGGGCACCCGCACGACCGGCGCACCATCGACCTCACTCCGCTCACGCTGCGGCTGCCCCGCCCGGTACGCCGTCGCCGCCGCCCGCTGCTCGTCGCGGCCGTGGCCACGGTGGCCGCGGTCACGGCCGGGCTGATCCTGCTCGCCCCGTGGGACACCAAGGACGAGGGCGACAGAAGCACCGCCACCGACGCGAAGGCCCAGGCCGGAGTGCGGGCCGCCGGCACGATGGGCGAGGCCCGCACGGCCGACCCCTGCACACTGCTCGACGCGGCCTCCCTCAGCCGGTTCGGGGGTACCGAACTGGACCCGGACTACGGGGAGATCGACCGCTGCGACGTCCTCATGAAGAACAACGACGGCGACGACAACGCCGACGTCCAGGTCAATCTCGACGCGCACCAGGACAACTACGAGGGCGATCTCACCACCCGGGTCGTCGGGCACGTCACGGTCGTCGACCTCAAGCCGGACCAGGATTCCTGCGAGCGGGCCGTTCTGACCGCCGACCACCAGCAGATCCGGATCGTCGGGAAGAAGCTCGGCAAGATCGCGCCCCATCCCTGTGACCTGGCCGATGCCGCCACCGACCACGTCGTCGGCGTTCTGGACGACGGCCCGGTGCCCCGCCGCACCGCCCAGCCGGCCGCCGACTCCCTGGCCCGCGTCGACGCCTGCACCCTGCTCGGCGCGGACGGCCTCACACGCGTGCCCGGCGTCGACGTGGGCAACCGGGACCGTGGCTTCGGCGGGTGGGACTGCGACTGGTCCAGCGACGACGGCAACCGTGAGGTGGAGATCCAGTTCAGTCGCGACAACTCGCTCGACTCCGACGACGGGCATCCGGTGGAAGTCGCCGGAGCGCGCGGCTACTTCGTCGCGGACGAGGCCGAGGACGACAGCTGCACCGTACGGACCCCCCACCGCACGTACACGAACTCCGCCGGAGACCACACCGTGGAGCTGTTCCAGCTGACCGTGTACGCACCGCTGCCGGAGAAGAAGCTGTGCGAGGACGCCGAGGACCTCGCGGCGGTCGTCGTGGGGAACATCGCGAAGCGGCTCCCGGCGACGTGAGGGGACGCACACGACGTGGGCCGCGGGGCGGAACGGGCCGGCGCCGGACGCGGGAGCGAGGCCCGGACTACGGTACGGCGATCACGTCTCCGATGGTCGCCGACCGGGCCGCTGCCGTACAGATGACAGGGCCGCGCGCGAGCGCGTCGTCGGTCTGCCGAAAACTCACTGGACCGATCTTCATAGGTGATCCCTACCATATGACGGCAAGACAACCATGCGACCGGCCCGTAGGATGCGGGCCGGTCGGGGTCGCCGATGCCAGGGTCCGCTCCCCGGGCTGCGGTGATCTTCCTACCCAGGAGGACCTTCCGCATGTTCCGACGTATTGGCACTGCCGTCGTCCGGCATCCTGTCTGGACGATCGTGGCGTGGCTGATCGCGGCGGTGGCGATCGTGGCCACCGCCCCGAGCCTGCCCTCGAACAGCGACGAGAGCAGTTTCCTGCCCAAGAGTTACGAGTCCATCAAAGCGGCGAGTCTCCAGCAGAAGGCGTTCCCCAGCGCCTTCACGCCGTCCGCGATCGCGCTGTACCAGCGCACCGACGGCGGCAAGCTCAGCGCCGCCGATCTGAAGGACGTCGCCCGGATCACCACCGAACTGGGCGGCAAGCACATCGATCAGGTACAGAAGGTCGTCCCCGGCCCGCCGTCCAAGGACGGCAGGTACACCCTGACCCTGGTGCAGATGGACAGCAAGAAGGCGGGCCAGCCCGTACAGGCGGACGCGGCCAAGGCGTTGCGCGACGACGTCAAACAACTGGCCAAGGGCACCGACCTGGAGGTGAAGCTCGGCGGCTCGGCCGCGCAGGCCCTGGACCAGCAGGACTCGTCCAAGCGGGGTGCGGCGCTGATCGGCATCGGCACCTTCGTGATCATCCTGGTGACCCTGCTGATCATCTTCCGGGCGCCGATCCTGGCCTTCCTGCCCCTCGTGGTGATCGGCGTGGTGTCCGCGATCGCCAACGGGCTGATCGCGTACGCCACCAAGCTGTTCCACCTTCAGGCCAACAGTTCCGTCTCGTCGATCCTTATCGTCGTGCTCTTCGGCGTGGGCACGGACTACTTCCTGTTCCTGATGTTCCGTTACCGCGAACGCCTGCGCGCGGGTGACGAACCCAAGCAGGCCATGGTCAACGCGGTCGGCCGGGTCGGTGAGGCCATCGCCTCGGCGGCCGGCGCGGTCATCATCGCCTTCCTCGCGCTGGTGCTGTCCACGCTGGGCTTCCTGAAGCAGATGGGCCCGGCGCTGGCCATCGCGGTCTCGGTCACCCTGATCGCGGGTCTGACCCTGATCCCGGCCGTCGTCTCGCTCATCGGCCCGAAGGTGTTCTGGCCCTCCAAGTCCTGGCAGCAGGAGCCGGCCAACGCGCGTTTCGCGGCCCTGGGCCGTGGTGTGCAGCGCCGCCCGGCGCTGACCGCCGTGGTCTCCGGTCTCGTCCTGGTCGCGCTGTCGCTCGGCACGCTCGGTTACAAGGCCACGTTCGACCTGGCGTCGGGCTCGATGCCCAAGACCAAGGAGTCCATGGTCGTCCAGGACGAGATGCAGACGGCGTACTCGGCGGGTGCCGCCGCACCCACCGACGTCTATCTGTCCAGCACCGACGGCAGGCCGCTGGACACGTCCGCGTTCGGCGCTTACGCGTCGAAGCTGGGGGCCGTGGACGGTGTCGCGAGCGCCCGGATGACCCAGGTGAACAAGGCCGGCACCACGGCGGACTTCACCGTCACGCTCAAGTACGAGGCGTCCACGGGCAAGGCGATCGACGCCGTGGGCCGGGTGCGGGATGTCGCTCACGCCGGCGCTCCGGAGGGCGCCGAGGCGCTCGTCGGCGGCATGTCCTCGATCTACAAGGACATCGACTCCGCGGTCAACCACGACTACCGGACGGTGTTCCCCGTCGCCGCCCTGCTCATCATGGTGATCCTGGGGCTGCTGCTGCGCAGCGTGGTCGCTCCCTGGTACCTGATCGCCTCGGTGGGACTGGGCTTCGGTGCCACGCTCGGTGCGACGGTCTGGATCTTCCAGGAGGCGCAGAACAAACCCGGGCTGATGTTCATGCTTCCGGTGATCATGTATCTCTTCGTGGTCGCCATCGGCACGGACTACAACATTCTCATGATCGCCCGGCTTCGTGAGGAGGCCCGCGAGGGCCGTGACCCGCGAGAGGCGGCCGGGATGGCGCTGCGGCACGCCGGGCCGACGGTGGCCGCGGCCGGCTTCATCCTTGCGGCGACCTTCGCCACGATGATGCTGGCGGGCAACGCGCTGCTCACGGAGATGGGTTTCGCAGTCTCCTTCGGCATCGCGGTCGCCGCCTTCGTCATGGCGATGTTCTTCACCCCGAGCCTCACCGCGCTCATCGGTCACGCGGCCTGGTGGCCGGGCCACGCGGACCGGGCGGAGCCGGGGGCCGACGCCGGCTCCTCTCCCGCCACGGACGAGTACCAGGCCGCGGGGCGTCACGGCTAGCGGCGACGGGACCGGACGGGCGGGCGTCTGCCGGGCCTTGTGGTCCGGCAGACGCCTGCCCGCTCCACCAGGCCGGATTCGGTTCGCGTACGGGACTTCTCCGGGGGCAGTCGTAGAACCGACCCCGGTGCCCATCCCTCGTAGAGGCGGCTCATGGCCTTCTTCGCGATCTCCCGCACGCAGCCGTTGCGGCTCCTGTCGGCGACCGCTCTCGCTGCGGAACACGAGCAGCTCCTGACCGAGAACGCCCAGTTGCGGCAGGCCGTCACCTCGCATGCCGTCATCGACCAGGCCATCGGCGCTGTCGTCGCCTACGGGCGGATCCCCCCGGAGGAAGCCTGGCGGGTGCTGCGTGATGTGTCCCAGCGCACCAACACCAAGCTCCGCACCGTCGCCGAGCACGTCCTGAAGTACGCACAGGGCGCTTCCGTACCGGATTTGGAAGGGGCGGAGCTGCAGCGGGCGATCAACCGGTACCGGGCGTGCGCGGACACCGTCCGCGCGAACTCGACCGGTCCGGACCCCTCGTCGAGGTAGGCGTCCCGGACTCCGGGCTCGGGTCAGGCGCACGGTGTTGCGCAGTTCGCCGAGCCGGCTGACCCGGGTCGCGACCACATCGCCGTCGGCGAGGAAGAGGTGCGGCTCGCGGGCGCTGCCGATGCCGCTCGGTGTGCCGGTGAGGACCGCGTCCCCGGCGCCCAGGGTCATACGGTGGCTGAGTTCGGCGATGATCCAGGGGAAGGAGAAGGCCATCTGGCCGCTGGTCGCGTTCTGCAGCAGCCGGCCGTTGGCCTCGCACCGCACCCGCAGGCCGACGAGGTCGTCGATCTCGTCGGCCGTCGTCAGCCAGGGCCCGAGCGGCATGGTCGCGTCGATGCTCTTGCCCTTGAGCCACTGGCCGCCGTGCGCCCGCTGGAGATCGCGCTGGGAGACGTCGTTGGCGACGAGAAGGCCGAAGACGTGGTCCACGGCCTTCGCTTCGGGGATCGAGCGTCCGTCGCGGCCGATGACCAGCGCGATCTCGGCCTCGTAGTCCCATTGGGCGAAGAGGTCGGGGTCGTAGGCGATGTCGTCGGCCGGGCCGATGACCGTGTCGGGGCCCTTGGTGAAGAAGGTGGGATGCTCGGGCCGCCCGTCCGGGAGCTGTCCCTCGCGCCTGCCCTTCGACTCCTCGAAGTGGTCCCAGTAGTTCCAGCCGGTGCACAGGATGTCGCGGTTGAAGCGGTGCAGCGGGGATTCCAGGCGGACCTGGGGCGACGGCACGGTCCCGCCGGGTGCCGCCGTACGGGCCGCTTCGAGGGCTTCCTGGCCGCCGCGGACGATGTCGTCGGCGGTGCCGGTCTCCGTCGGCAGCACCATGACCGTCTGCTCGGATCCGTTCACGACGCCGGAGCGCCGGGCGCCGTCGACGGCCAGGGACGCGAGTTTCACGTCGCCCCTTTCGCTCTGTCGGGGTCCGGGCCCGCTGACGACAGGGCGCGTATTGACTGCATGACGGCCGTGAAAAGTACGAGACACACCTTCCTGGCACTATCACAATGCGGCGGGGGTGCGGTTCGTGGAGGCGGCCGAGGCGGCGTTGGTACGCGGGCGGGGTGTCGTCGGCTACTTCGGTGCCGCACCCACGCGCGGGTGAGGAGACCGACAGCCGCCCGCGCCGGCTCGCGGCGTCCGGTCGATACACGGTCGTACACGTGCCGCAGGGAGAGGAACGGGTGAGCGAGCCCTCGCCCGGGGAGTGGATCACCGCCCTCGCCGCGGCTCCTGCGGACGCGGGAACCGGCGGGAACGGGTCCCGGCAGCCGGAGCCGCCTCCGGGCCGTGCCGCCGAGCGCTGAGGACGCGGCTCGCGGCGGGCCGGCCACGGGAGCCGACCCGCCGCGCCGTGTTGACGGTCCTACGCCGCGAGGGCGTGGCCGGGATGCAGGACGACCTTGGTGTAGCCCTCGATCCGCTTGTCGAACTTCTCGTACGCGACGGGCGCCTCCTCCAGGGGCAGTTCGTGGGAGACCACGAAGCTGGGCTTGGCCCGCCCCGCGATGATCATGTCGCGCAGCTGGCGGTTGTACAGCTTCACGTTGCACTGACCGGTGCCCATCTGCTGGCCCTTTTCGAACATCCTGCCGATGGAGACCAGTAGCTGGCCGCGCTTGGCGTGCTCGTCGGGTGCGCCCGGGTCGGACGGGACGTACAGGCCCGGTACGCCGAGCATGCCGGTTGCCCGTACCGTCTCGACGAGGCTGTTGAGGACGACGGCGGGTTCCTCGTGGCTGGCGTCGTGCGACTGGGCCTGGTAACCGACGGCGTCGACGCCCTTGTCGGTGCCCTCGCCTCCGGTCTGTTCCTTGATCTGCTCGGCCGGGTCGCCCTTGGTGAAGTCGATCGGTATCGCACCGATCTCCTCGGCCTTGGCGAGCCTCTCGGGCACGCGGTCGACCGAGAACACCTTGGCCGCACCGCGCAGCAGCGCGGAGTACGCGGCCATCAGCCCGACCGGGCCGGCTCCGAAGACGGCGACGCTCTCGCCAGGACTCACCTTGGCGAGTTCGCAGCCGTGGTAGCCGGTCGGGAAGATGTCGGCGAGCAGGACGAAGTCGGTCTCGAATTCGTCGCCCGGCGGCAGCTTCAGACAGTTGAAGTCGGCGAACGGCACCCGCAGCAGCTCTGCCTGGCCGCCCGTGTACGGGCCCATGGCCACATAGCCGTAGGCTCCGCCGGCGAAGCCCGGATTGACCGTGAGGCAGAAGCCGGTCTTGCCGGCCAGACAGTTCTTGCAGAATCCGCAGGCGACGTTGAAGGGCATGACCACGCGGTCGCCCTTGGACAGCGAGACCACGCCGGAGCCGACCTCTTCGACTATGCCGAGGTTCTCGTGCCCGAAGACGATGCCCGGCTCGGCTGCGGTACGGCCCTCGTACATGTGCAGGTCGGATCCGCATATGGCGGTCGATGTGACCCGTACCAGCACGTCGTTCGGGTGCTGGATCTGCGGATCTTCGACTTCCCTGACAGCAACGCTGAAGGGCTTCTCGTAGACAACGGCTTTCACCTGGTTCACCTCCGCGTCGAACGCCGGGTGACGACGACGGACCTCACAGACCGAGGCTCTGGCCAGGAGAAACACACCGAGACAGAGCCCCCGGTTCATGCCGCAACCCTAGGCGCTCATGTTTCACCTTCGGATACTTCCAGAAAACGCCGCTCTGGCAGCCACTGCAACTTCCTGGGGCGGATCTTCAGCCCGAACCGTCGGAGACCGACCCGCAAAGCGGGCAGCCACCACGGTTCCAGCGTCTCGATGGCCCGGACCGCGCCGTGGCCCCTCGGGCGGGTCCAGCACCGCACCATGCGCCTGCCTCGCGCCGCCCGGGGCCGGGAGCGGCGCGGTGCGCCACCGGGCCGGTCCGCCGACGGCAGGACGGTGCAGGTGGTGCTCGGCCTCCCTGGAACGCCGCCTGCTGCTCGTCGGGGCGGATATGCGCGGGTGACGGAGGGCTGGCTGCCCCGGCCGTCCTCGGTCCCGGCCCTGTTGACGCGCGGGCGGTCCACCGCCGAGACGCTGCGCATCGCACCCGACGGAGACTGGCGGCCGCACCAGCCGCGGCCGCACGACGGCGTGGACGTCCCCGGCGACCACCATGCGGGGCTCCACTGGACGCCCCGGCCCCCCGTCCGCCCACGGCCTGTCCTGGCTCCCCGCATGAAGCAACCGAGGCCCCGCCAGGCCCCGGTGCCCCGGTCCGCTGTCTAGGGTGCGGCCATGGACGCCCGTACAACACCCCCTGCCCCGGCCGCCGTTGACCCCGCGGAGCTGGTCACCGTCCCGGCGGGCGAGACAGTGCTGCTGTCCCTGGCTGCGGCCCACCGCGACCCGCGCCGCTTCCCCGAGCCCGACCGGCTCGACATCGGCCGTGATGCCTCCGGTCACCTGGCCCTCGGCCACGGCATCCACTACTGCCTAGGCGCACCACTCGCCCGTCTGGAGACCGAGATCGCCCTCGCCGCGCTGCTGGAACTCCTCCCCGGTCTCGAGCTCGACGTCCCTGCAGACGAACTGCGCCGGCGCCCTTCGATGCGCACCCGCGGACTGCTCGGCCTGCCCATGCGGTACTGATCGGGGCCGCCGCCACCGAACTCAGCGCCACGCTCTTCCTGCTCGCCGGTACGGCCGCGCAGTCAGCGCTCGAAGAACGCGGCGAGGCTGTCAGGAAGCGGTGAGGCGCAGGTAGTCGAGGTTGACGCCGCCGGTCTCGCAGTAGACGGTGATCGTCTGTTCTCCGGCCCGGAGAGCGACGGGAACGTGCACCGACTGGTAGCTTCCCCAGCCGCCCGTGGACGGCACGGACGCCGTCGCCAGGGTCGTGCCGCTGTCCTCGCGGAGGGACACGGCGTTCGCCGCGGTGGCGCCCGTGCCGTTGGCGACGCGCAGTTCGAGATCGTACGAGCCGGTCTGCGGCGCCTCGACGCGGTACGTCAGCCAGTGGCCGGCGGCGGTCCAGCCCACGTTCCTGCCGCCGCTGGCGGCCGGGTTGCTCTCGATGAAGTTGCTGCCGTCGGCCGGCCAGCCGTGCTGGTCCGTGTAGGACTCGGCCTCGATCTTCTCGCCCACGGGTGTCGCGTGCGGGCGGACGGTCAGGTGCAGGGTCACCCTGTCGTGCGCCCTGCCGTCGGTGGCGTAGAAGGTCAGGTCATGCTCACCGGTGGCCGTCGGGCGGATCGTGACCAGGCCGGTCGCCGGGTCGAGGGTGACACCGTCGGGCAGCTCGGTGGCGTAGTAGGAGAGCCGGTCGCCGTCCGGGTCGGTGGCCTTCAACTGCGTCTGTGTGGTGCCGTACTGGTCGGCGACGACGTCGGCGGCCGGTGCGAGGACCGGGGCGTGGTTGCGGAAGCCCGTGGGGGCCTTGCCCTGCCACCGGTAGGTGGCGAAGGAGCCCGCCGGTACGGTCACGACGAACGTCTGGCCGCCGACGGCCATCCGGACCGTGCGGTCGGTGGCTGCGCCGTTGCCGAGGACGGCCACGTAACCGCCGTCGCGGGTCCGGTAGACCACATTGCTGACACCGTCTTCCGCGGCGCTGGACTCCAGGCGCACATCACCGGGTGAGAGGTACTTCGCGAACTGCCCGAGCTGATACAGCTCGTCGCGGACCGTGAAGTCCCGCGTGCCGGTGTTCACCGTGACCAGCCGGTCGGGCCACTTGGTGGTGGCCGCGACCTGGTCCCAGTCGATGTTGTTGTCCCTCGACGGCGTCCAGTGCAGGGTGCCGCCGTCCTGGTCCGTGGTCTGGGCCCACAGGATGTAGGAACCGGCGTCGAGTCGGAAGTCGTCGAGGACGGTCGTGGGCGACAGGTCGCTCGTCTCCGTGAGCTGGACCGGCTTTCCGGTCTCCTCGTAGGCGTCGCGCATGACGCGTGGGTCGCCCCAGTAGGGGTGGAAGGCGATGGCGTCCGCCGCCTTGCGCACCTGAGCGCCGGTCACCGAGCCGTCCGGGGCGTCCTCGAGGATGCGGTAGTAGTTCTTCGTCGCGGTGCTGTTGGGGTCGTGCCAGTCCCAGAAGTTGAAGTCATGCACATAGAGCTGGGTGCCCAGGTGGGCGGTACGGAGTTCACGCTTGATGGCCAGGGCCAGCTTCTGCTGCTGTGCGACGCTGATGTCCATGGCCGGGTAGACGACGTCCATGCCCGGCTCGTTCAGCAGGGTCAGCGCGTCGACGCGGATGCCCTGCCGGGCGTACGCCTGCACGAACTTGACGTAGTACCGGGCGAACACGCCGATGCAGTCGTCCCGCAACTTGCCGACCTGGTAGTAGTCCGTGCCGCTCCCGGGTTTGAGGGCGACCTCGCCGAGGAACCGGTTGTTCGTCTTCATCCAGGCCGGCGCGCTCCACGCCGACGCGAAGAACGTGGCGTGGGGGTTGTAGCGCCGGATCAGTTTGATCGTGTCGATGATGTGCAGGTCGAGGTCCCGCTGGATGGAGAAGTGCTTCAGGCCCAAGTCCTCGGTGACTCCGGCGGGCAGGTCGTCCTCCGACCAGAACGGGAGGTGCTCGATGAGGTCGGGGCTGCCGATCGTCAGCCGGAACCGGTCGAGTCCCGCGCCGTGCTCGGGGTCGACCAGCAGCCGGATGGCCTTCGTT
This sequence comes from Streptomyces sp. NPDC005866, assembly GCF_040629895.1. Classification (NCBI taxonomy): domain Bacteria; kingdom Bacillati; phylum Actinomycetota; class Actinomycetes; order Kitasatosporales; family Streptomycetaceae; genus Streptomyces; species Streptomyces sp. NPDC005866. The sequence goes on along the minus strand of NZ_JBEXWP010000014.1, from coordinate 132,562 downwards.
CGCTCGGCGGGGGTGAGCTTCCACAGGTTGGACACGCTGGTCTCGTCCAGGGAGAAGCCGATGCCCGTGTACTGCTGCCGGAGGGCGCTGGGGTCGGCGACCACGGTGGCGTCGACGGGTCCGCCGGTGTCCGTGCCCGTCCTGACGATCGGCAGGGGCCGCCATGCCTGCACGCCGGCGGTGGAGTAGGTGCCGGTCACGACCTGGCCGTGCCCGGTGTGCCCGTCCGCGGCTCGGTCGGCCCGCGCGGTCGGGACCGCTCCGATGAGTGGCAGTGTCATGACAGCTACGGCCGAGATCGTGGTGAGCGTACGTCTCACAGCTGCTCCTGGGCTCTGGTGGATCGGGAGTTGTTGCCGTGCCGAACCAGGCGCGTGACCGCTGCGTCGCCAACGGCTCACAGGGAACGCCGACTTCAGATCCAAGCAATGTCCCCGATGTTAAGTCAAGGCGTGAAGAAAGGGATTCACGGTGAGCGGTGCTGGCGTCCGGCCGCGACCCATGTCGCCATGGCCCCGAGGGGGAGGCTGAACGCGGCGCCCGGTGCGACGGCGGCGGGCAGGGTGTCGGTGAGGCGGCGGCGGGTCGGCCGCCGGAGGGACGGTGTGGTCATCGGGCAGGCCTCCGGGCGGCGACGGGCGAGGGCTGCCAGCCGCGCAGCCGCAGGCTGTTGCTGACGACCAGCAGCGAGCTGACCGACATCGCGGCAGCCGCCAGCATCGGGTTGAGCAGGCCGACCATGGCGAGCGGCACGGTGACGACGTTGTAGCCGAAGGCCCAGACGAGGTTGGCACGGATCGTGCCCAGGGTGCGCCGGGCCAGCCGTACCGCGTCCGCCAGGGCCTCGATGTCACCGCGCACGAGGGTCACGTCGGCGGCGCCGATGGCCACGTCGGTGCCGGTGCCCATGGCGATGCCGAGGTCGGCGGAGGCTAGTGCGGCGGCGTCGTTCACGCCGTCGCCGATGACGGCGACCCGGTAGCCCTGCTCCTGGAGGTCTCGTACGAGGTCGGCCTTGTCCTCGGGGGCGCAGCGGGCGTGCACCTCGTCGATGCCCAGGGCCTTGGCGACGGCCTGGGCGGGTGCCTCCCGGTCGCCGGTGGCGAGCACGGGCCGTACGCCGAGCCGCCGCAGCCGGTCGACGGCCCGGTAGCTGCCGGATCGCACGACGTCCCCCACCTCGACGAGGGCCTCGGCGACACCGTCCACGAACACCAGCACCGGCGTGTACGCCGCGGCCTCGTCCACCGTCAGACCGGCGGGCAACTCGTCGTCGGGCGCGAGGACTTCGACCAGCCGTCCCTCGACCCGGCCGCGTACGCCCCGCCCCGGCAGCGCGCGGAACTCGTCGACCTCCGGGAGTGGTTGGCCCAGCTCGCGCCGGGCGTAGCCGGCAATGGCGTGTCCCAGGGGGTGCTCGGAAGCCCGCTCGACGGCTCCCGCCAGCCGCAGTGCCGCTTCCCGGCCGAGTCCGTCCGGTACGGCGGTGATCCGGGCTACGCTCATGTGGCCCGTGGTGAGGGTGCCGGTCTTGTCCAGGACGACGGCGTCGAGGTGCTGGAGCCCCTCCAGGGCCTGCGGGCCGGTGACGAGGATGCCGAGTTGGGCACCACGCCCGGTGGCGGCCAGCAGCGCGGTCGGTGTGGCGAGGCCCAGCGCGCAGGGGCAGGCCACGACCAGGACGGCGACGCACGCGGTGATCGCCGCCTGCGGATCGGCCCCGGCGCCGAGCCAGAACCCGAGCACCGTGACGGCCAGCGCCATCACGACGGGTACGAAGACGCCGGCGACCGAGTCCGCCAGCCGCTGCGCCTTCGCCTTGCCGGCCTGCGCCTCGGTCACCAGCCGGGTGATCCGGGCGAGTTGGGTGTCCGCACCGACCGCGGTGGCCCGGACGAGCAGCAGCCCGCCGGAGTTGACGGCCGCGCCGACCACCGCCGAGCCGGGCCCGACCTCGACCGGTTCGGTCTCCCCGGTGACCAGGGACAGGTCCACCGCCGAACTTCCCTGTGTCACCTCGCCGTCGGTGGCGATCCGCTCGCCGGGCCGTACGACGAAGACCTGCCCGACCCTCAACTCCTCGACGGCGACGAGCCGTTCGGAATCTCCCTCCCGTACGGCGACCGCCCTGGCCGCGAGCTGGGCCAGCGACCGCAGCGCCGCCCCGGTTCCGCACCGCGCCCGAGCCTCCAGGAACCGCCCGGCGAGCACGAACAGCGGTACGCCGACGGCCGCTTCGAGGTAGAGGTGCGCCACGCCGTCCGAGGCCGAGGGCACCAGGCTGAACGGCATCCGCATCCCGGGATCACCGGCGCCGCCGAGGAAGAGCGCGTACGCCGACCAGGAGAAGGACGCCACCACACCCAGCGACACCAGCGTGTCCATGGTGGCCGCGGAGTGCCGGAGGCCCCGTACGGCCCTGGCGTGGAACGGCCACGCCCCCCACACGGCGACCGGCGCGGCGAGCACGAAGCACAGCCATTGCCAGTTGCGGAACTGGAGCGCCGGCACCATCGACAGCATGAGCACCGGCAGCGCCAGCAACGCGGTGATCAGCAGCCGCTCGCGCTCCTGCCGGGCGCCCTCGGACTCCTGGTCCACGGCCTCCTCGCGCCGATCCTTCCTCGGCGGCTCGGGCAGGGCTGCCGTATACCCGGCCTTCTCGACCGCGGCGACGAGTTCGCCGGGGCTGATCTCGGGCGGATGGCTCACCCGGGCCCGCCCGGTGGCCAGATTGACGGCCGCCGTGACCCCGTCCAGCTTGCCGAGCTTCATCTCGACGCGCTTCACACAGGCCGCGCAGGTCATTCCGCCTACGGTCAGGTGGGTGGTCACTACGGTCACCACTGGTTCGGCACTCATCAGTTGCCTCCCCCGTGCATGTTCCCCATGTCGTCCGTGTCGTCGTCCGTCCCGCCCCCGTCGCCGGTGCCGGTGCCGGTGTGCGTGCCGCCGCCATCGCCGGAACTCGTGCCTGTGCCGGTGCCGTGCATGCCGGGTGCGACGGGTCCCGCGGAGGCCCCGACGGCGTATGACACCGTGAAGATCAGGGCCAGCATCAGGAGGAAGCCGCAGAGCGCGGGCGGCGGCACCAGCTTGCGCAGCGCCACCGCGCCCGAGCCGGAGGAGGAAGGCAGGGACTCGTCCATCACCGGGTCTCCAGATCGCGTTGTACGGCGTCGGTCGGATCGAGCCGTACCGCTTCAGTAGTCGGAGCGGACGGGGCCCGAGTTCCGTGGCAAACGTGTGACGGGCGCCGTTTGGGCGTAAGGCTGTTGCCGATGGGGCGTTGCCCTGCCGACGGGCCCCCGTCGGCAGGACGGCCCCTCACTCGCCCCGTGATCCTGTGCTCGACCGGCCGCGCACGACGGCGTACCCCGCCGCGGCCAGCCCCAGCACGCCCACGATCAGCCCGGCACTGCCGAGGCTCCGGGCCGTCGAGTCACTGCCGGCCGTGTTCGAGGTGGAGGTGCCGGCGTTCTTCGGGGCCGCGGACGAGGTGGCGACGGCGCTGCTGTCGGCGGCACCCTTCGCGGTCAGCTTGAGGACCGGCGCCGGGTTCGCCGGCTCGCCGCCACCGCTCTGGGCCTCCTCGATCCAGCGGACGGTCTTGCCGTCGGAGTACGTCTGGAGCGCCTTGAAGGTCAACTGGTCGGTGTCGTCGGGAAGCTGCCCGAAGGCGACGTCGAAGTCCTCGTAGGCCCCGGCCCCGATCTTCCCGCCGGTCCAGGTGATCTCGGAGACGGCGTCGGTGATGGTGCCGTCATCGGTCTTCACGGGCGTCTTGAGCTTGGTGTTGGTCACCTTGGCGGTCCAGCCGTCCTGCGGGGAGACGAGGACGCCGAGGACGGGGTGGTCGGTGGGCAGGAAGACCTGCACCTTGGTGGTGGAGGCCGTGGCCTCCTCGTCGGGCACGCGGAAAGTCAGCACACCGTCGGTGGCTCCCTTGGCGTAGCTCTCCGGGTGGACGGTGACATGCGCGGAGGCGACACCGGCGGCGGCGAGGACTCCGGCGGCGGTCAGGGCGGTGATGGCGCCGGCGCGGCGCAGGGCGGTACGTGTCGTGGACATGGGTGAGTGATCTCCGTGCTGAGGAAGGGATGTCGGGGTCTGACGGCGTACGACATCCCTGTCGGCGGCCCGCGCCGGTGCACGGCGTACCGCAGCCGCGTCGGCCGCGGCGACCGCGTCCCGTCGGCAGCCCGCACCATGGCCGGGCCCGGCGCCACCGGGCGGCCCCGCAGCCCGCGCTCCACCTGCCACCAGGCGGCGAGCCCCGGCACCAACGCGACCGCCCGCCGCAGCAGCGACCAGAGCGCGGCCTCTCCGCGCCGCAGCCACCACGTCAGCACCAGGGCCGCTCCGACGTGAGCGGCGGTGGCGTGCGGAGTCAGCGCGTGGGCTTGGGCATGGGCGTGTGGAGCCATCGTCATGCGCTGCATGCCCTGCAGGGTCATTCCGGCATGGGGCCGTACCGCGTCGAACACGAGATGCAGTCCGCCCTGCGCGGCCAGCGTCCCACCTCCGATGCCGGCCAGCGACCGCTCCCGGCCGCCCAGCAGACAGCCGCTCACGAAGACCGGCACGCCGCCGGCGACCTGCACCCACACCCGTGGGGCCCCGCCCATGGCCAGCACATGCGCCCCGACGGCGAGCAGCACGCACAGCACGGCGAACACCGCCGCGCGCAGGCTCCGTACCGGGAGGGACACACTCATGTCCGCCGATCTTGCCACGCGACCCGAGGGTCTCTCCCTCTGCCCTCGCATGACACCACCGCCCGAGTCCCACCTGGTCAACCTGCCTCCTCCATACGAGTCGGACGCGGGCACCGTTCAGTTCCCGGCTCTTGCGGAGGAATCGAGGCAACGGAAGCGGCCGAAGGAGCACAAGCGCACGCCCCCGCCGGTCGCGCCCCCGCATCCACCGGGGGACGGGCGTCCATCCGGCTCACGCGGGGTATCCCCCGGGCAGTCCCCCGCGACCGCCGACCCCCGACAGCGGCGCATCGCCATCCCACGCCCACGGAGGTGGAGCACCATGACCGACACCAGCGGACTTGAACCCGTCGCGACGTTCTGCGGCGAGTGCGACTGCGGCTGTCCCCAGCTCTTCGTCGACCCCAAAGCCCCCGCCGAACAGCGGATCGTCCTGACCGACGACTTCGGCCAGCGCGTCCAGATGAGCTTCGACCAGTTCTCCAACCTGGTCTCCGACGCGAAGGCCGGCAAGCTGGACGGCATCGCCCTGCCCTGACGCATGCGCCTGCGGCGCAGGACGTGGGGCGGGCCGGGAGGCGTCGAGGCTTCCCGGCCCGCCGGCGGTTCGCCGGCGCAACGTCAGCCACCCCCGGCCGGCCGGGCCGTCCACCTCTGTTCCACCTTCGCCACCTTCCAGTACGCCACGGCCGCCGCCCACACGCCCACGAACAGGCCGACGATGACATAGCCGACGTTGTCCAGGTCGAGGCCGGAGATCCAGCCCGTGACCGCGTCGCTCAGGCCGAGCTTGTCGTGCAGGACGCCGACCAGTTCGATGGTGCCGATGAAGAAGGCGACGGCGATCGACAGGCCGGTGATGGTGAGGTTGTAGAACACCTTGCGGACCGGGTTCGAGAAGGCCCACTGGTAGGCGAAGTTCATGAAGGTGCCGTCGAGGGTGTCGAACAGGCTCATACCGGCGGCGAAGAGCAGCGGCAGGCTGAGGACCGCGTACCAGGGCAGGCCCGCCGCCGCGCCCGAGCCGGCCATCACCATCAGCGTGACCTCGGTGGCGGTGTCGAAGCCGAGGCCGAAGAGGAAGCCGAGGGGGTACATCTGGCCGGGCCGGGTGATGGACTTGGTGAGCCGGCCGAGGACACGGTTCATGAAACCGCGGGAATCCAGGTGCTGTTCGAGCTCCGCCTCGTCGTACGTCCCGGCCCGCATCGCCCGGAACACCTTCAGGATGCCCAGCAGGGCCACGAGGTTGAGGGCGGCGATGATGTACAGGAAGGACCCGGAGACGGTCGTACCGATGACACCGAGCGTCTGGTGGGTGCGGGAGTCGTCGTTCATGAGCGTGCCCGCGAGCTGGGCGCCGCCCGCCACCAGCGCGGCCATCACCACCACCACGCTGGAGTGCCCGAGCGCGAACCAGAACCCGACCGACACCGGCCGCTTGCCGTCGGCCATCAGCTTGCGGGTGGTGTTGTCGATCGCGGCGATGTGGTCTGCGTCGAAGGCGTGCCGCATGCCGAGGGTGTAGGCGGTGATGCCGAGCCCGATGCCGAAGGCTTTGGAGCCGACCTCGTAGTGTCCGGGGACGACGAGAAGGAACAGGATGCCGAAGGCGAGGACATGCAGGGCGGCGATCACCGCCATCAGCCCCGCCGTCTTGACGGTGTCCTCGCGTCGCCAGCGGAAGGCGGCGGGCTTGGTCGCGGGCAGGGATGTCTTGGGCAGGGTCATTCGGTCACGCTCCAGCACCTCGTGGATCAACTCGTGAGATGCCGCGGCCGGTCTCCTGGCTTACGGGTCGTGCGTTCCCGCGCCCGCCTTCCCGGCCGTGATAAGACGGCCAGTGGCTGTCCCTTCCGGGACATGGGCGGGGAACTCCCCGATTCACAGTGGCGAGGGCCGCGCCGGCTTCGCACCGGCTTCCCGAACACCGCAGCCCGCCCACCCTAGAGGGGCCTGCACTCCCCTGCATAGCTGCGTAGGTGTGCAGGTATTGAAGATCACATACGGGCGCCTGCGAGGATGAGCTCATGCATCTCGTCCCGGCCGACCGTGCGGACCGCCGCACCATCGACGGCCACCGTGTCTGCGACGCGATCGCCGCCATCGGCGAGCCTGCCCACGTCCGCACCTGGGCCGACCGCTTCTCCCTGCTCGCCGACCCAGGACGCCTCGCCCTTCTGCTGGCCCTGCACCAGGCAGGACCTCTCGCCGTCTCCGACCTCGCCATCGCGACCGGCATGAACGACCCGGCCGTCTCCCAGGCCCTGCGCCTGCTGCGTGCCGCCGGCACCGTCGCGGGCGACAAGGAGGGCAGGGTGGTGCGCTACCGAGTCGTCGACCCGGTCGTCGCCGACCTGTTGAAACACTGCGCCGCCCACACCGACTGAGCGGCGAGACGGACGAGCCCGACGCCGTCCGGCGCTTGGCGCCGCAGTGGGCCATCACCGGCTGGTCACGCCCCGCGCCCCGCGCCACGGGTCAGCTTGCCGCCCTACGGCGGGCGCGGTGAGCGGCGACCGTGGTGCGGCTGGCGCAGGCATTGGAGCAGAACCGCCGGGCGCGGTTGCGGGAGTCGTCGACATAGAAGCGCTCGCAGCCGGCGGCGTGGCAGCGGCCGATGGTCACGGCCGGGTCGCCGCAGACGACGTGTGCGAGGGCGGCGGCGCAGCTGCGGCCGAGCCAGGTCACGGCGTCCTCGCCGTTCGGGGCGAAGTGCAGATGCGGCGAGCCCTCACCGTCGTGGTCGTCGACCCGGACCAGCGGTGGGTGTTGTTCGAGCAGGGCGTTGACGGGGCCGGTCGGCGCGCCCTGGGCGGCGGCCGCGACGGCGTCGCGCAGCCCGGGCAGGAACGTGGCGAGCCGGGCGCTGTCCGGTTCGCGGACCCGGTGCTGGCGGAACATCTCCTGGCGGAGTTCGCTGGGACCGTCGCCGTTGACGAATTCGACCGCGAGCCGGGTCAGGTTCCCGATGTAGTCGACGTAACGCACTTGACCACCTACCTACCGCGCCGGAAGGGTAGGCACCATGACTACTGATGCCGCCTACATGATGGACGGTGGACCCGCCCTCGCGCGAATGCTGCACCGTGCGGGCCGGTGGGACGAGGCGCTCGCGCTGTTGCCGGCGGAGGCGCCGGCGGAGCGGGCCGAGATCCTGGTGGACCGCTTCTGGTGGCGGCTGGAAGGAGCCGCGGCGGCCGAGGAGGCGGTGGGCGCGCTGCTGCCGTCCGACCCGGTGTTCGCCGGGTTCCTCGGCGCGCAAGTGCGCTATGCCCGGCTGTTGTTCGGTCTGGACCCGCTGCCCGAGGACCGGCGGCGGGCCCGCGAGGACTTCGCCGCCGCGGCGGCCGATGCGCGGCTGGCCGGCTGGGCCACGTTCTGGCTCGGCGTGCTCGCCGACAACGTCGACCAGGACCCCGCCACGGCCGTACCGGCCTACCAGCGGGCCCAGAAGCACGCCCTGGAGCAGGGTGACACGCTGCTGGAGTCGTACACCGCACGCCACCTCGGCGGGCACCTCCTGGAGCAGGACCGTGAACAGGGCATCGCCGGCCTGCGCCGCTCCTACCACCTGCGGGCAGCCCTCGGGGCCCGTCCGCAGACGGCAGCGGCGGCCCTCACCCTCGCGGGCGAGCTCCCGCCCGGATCCGAGGCGGACCAGCTCCGCGAGGCGGCCACGCTGACGGCCCGTGAGCTGCGGCTGACCTGGCTGCTCCACGCCCTCTGAGTCCGTGCGGGGAAACCGTCAGGCGCCCGGGCGGTTGACGTCCTCCCCGTACAGCGACCGACTCCGGGCCGCTCCGTGACCGGCGGTGGCCTACGCGGGCAGATGGCGCGTGAACCAGTCACCGGCCAGCCGGGCCACGCGCTCCAGGGTGCCGGGTTCCTCGAACAGGTGGGTCGCGCCGGGTATGACTTCGAGCCGGGTCTCGCCGGGCATCTCCCGCATCGCCGCCCGGTTCAGGCGCAGGACCTCCGGGTCCCGCTCACCGACGATGAGCAGGGTGGGCTGATGGACCGACGCCAGTGATCCTGCGGCCAGATCCGGCCGGCCGCCCCGGCTGACGACCGCACGGATCGCGTCCGGAAGCTCCGCGGCCGCGACCAGGGCGGCCGCGGCACCCGTACTCGCACCGAAGAGCCCGCGCCCGAGGTGCGCGGCGGGCCGGTACGACCGCAGCCAGTCGGCGAGGTCGATCAGGCGCGCGGCGAGGATGCCGATGTCGAAGCGGAGCCTCCCCGTGACCCTGTCGACGTTCTCCTCCTCCCGGGTGAGCAGGTCGGCGAGAACGGTGCCGATCCCGGCCGCCTGCAGTTCCCCGGCGACGAAGCGGTTGCGGGGGCTGTGCCTGCCGCTCCCACTGCCGTGCGCGAAGAGCACAACGCCCTTCGCGGGTTCCGGGACGGTCACATCGGCTTCGAGCAGCACACCCGCGGCGGATATCCGCACGCTCTCCACGACCGCGTTCACGGCGTCCTCCTGACTGTACGGACGTAGGACCGATCAGGACGGCTCTCCCCCATCGGGTACCCAGCGTTTCGGTCGATCGGGGATCTCCACCGCACGAGGAAGGGTGCGCGAAGCGGGACCGGGTACCCGGCCGCCACGGGAGAGCGCGTCGGACTCGACAGCGCCCCGGTGAGGAGCCGTTCCGACAAGGAGGAACAGATGAGCACGGTCAAGAAAGCCGTGGATGTCGCCGTCCCGGTCCACACGGCCTACAACCAATGGACCCAGTTCGAGGAATTCCCGAAGTTCATGGAGGGCGTCGAGGAGGTCAGGCAGCTCGACGACCGGCACAACCACTGGACCACGCGGATCGGCGGGATCCGGCGCGAGTTCGACACCGAGATCGTCGACCAGCTGCCGGACGACCGGATCACCTGGCGGGCGATCGAGGGTGACACCCAGCAGCGGGGATCCGTCCGGTTCGAGCCCCTGGACGAGACGCACACCCGGGTGGAGCTCACGATGGACGTCGAGCCCAGCGGTATGGCCGAGAAGGGTGCCGACGCGCTCGGCCTGATCGACCGCCGCGTCAACGGAGACCTCCACCGCTTCAAGGACTACATCGAGCAGCGCGGAGGCGAGACCGGGGCGTGGCGCGGTCGCATCCGCCCCGGCGACACCGGCGATCCCGGCTCGCTTCTCTGAAGGCTCTGACAGAAGCGGCGAACCCCGGCCCCGGGCCTCACGGCCCGGGGCCGGGGTTCGGGCGACCGGTCACTTCGCGCCGCCGCCCCCGCCGCCGAAGGAGCCGCTGGAGCCGGGCTGCCAGCGCGGGCGGTCCTGGTTGCCGCTGGGCCTGCTGGGGGCGTTGCTGAGCTGGTGCGGGGTGAGACGCTCACCCTCGCTCCCGGCCTGCGGCACCTCGTTCGGCTCACGCATCTCACGTTCCTCGCGCACCGGTCCCGTGCGGGGCGGCATGGGATGTTCCGAGCGCCGGGGCGGCGCGGGCTCCCGCCGTCGCACCCCGATGCCGAGCCGGACGGCCCATACCAGTGCGGCCGTGACGAGCAGACCGCACACGACGATCACTGTCATCCCCGCCACCGAACCGGCGGCGGCCAGTTGCTCAAGAGTCATGTCCATCTGCCCCGGGTACCCACAGCGAGGCGGCGAATGCCCAGGAAGCGAGGCGTGGCGGACGTGGCATTCGCCAGGTCACCGGTAGCGTCGCCCCGGAGCCAATAAGGCACCGTCTGTCCGGCATACCGGTTTCGTCGTGGCAGGGTGTGCCGCCCGCCTGCGGGAACCAGCGGTTCTCTCCGCGCCGGGCAGGGTACCCGCGAGGGCGCTTCCCGCGCTCGGCACGGTTGAGGAGGACCATGAGCGAACTCTCGCAACGCGACGCCGAAGAGTCCACGCCTCCCGTCGCTCGGGCGCCGCTGGGGCGCCGGCTGCTGGGATGGGCGACGACGACCGACCACAAGGCGATCGGCCGGCTGTACATGGTGACGGCGTTCTGCTTCTTCCTTCTCGCCGGGCTGCTCGCGCTGGGCATGCGCGCCGAACTGGCCCGTCCGGGGCTGCAGTTCGTAAGCCAGGAGACCTACAACGAGTTCGTCACCATCCACGGCACCATCATGATGCTGCTGTTCGCGACCCCCATGTTCGCCGGGTTCGCGAACGCCGTGATGCCGCTGCAGATCGGCGCCCCGGACGTGGCCTTCCCGAGGCTCAACGCGCTCTCGTACTGGATGTACCTGTTCGGCGGCCTGATGGTGGTGTCGGGGTTCCTGGTGCCGAGCGGTGCCGCTTCCTTCGGCTGGTTCGCCTACGCGCCCCTCAACAGCGCGTACTACACCCCCGGCGCGGGCGCGGACCTGTGGGTCATGGGGCTGGTGGTCACCGGTGTGTCGACGACCCTGGGCGCGGTCAACTTCATCGCGACGATCATGTGTCTGCGCGCCCCGGGCATGACGATGTTCCGGATGCCGATCTTCACCTGGAACGTGCTGTTCACGTCCATCCTCGTACTGCCCGCCTTCCCGGTGCTCACGGCGGCGCTGCTCGCCCTGGAGTGCGACCGGAAGTTCGGCTCGCACGTCTTCGACGCGCACAACGGCGGGGCGCTGCTGTGGCAGCACCTGTTCTGGTTCTTCGGGCACCCCGAGGTGTACATCGTCGCGCTGCCGTTCTTCGGGATCGTCTCCGAGATCCTGCCGGTGTTCTCGCGCAAGCCGCTGTTCGGCTATCTGCCATTGATCGGGGCCACGATCGCCATCACCATGCTGTCGGCGGTCGTCTGGGCGCACCACATGTTCGCGACCGGGGCGGTGCTGCTGCCGTTCTTCTCGATCATGTCGTTCCTGATCGCCGTGCCGACCGGGATCAAGTTCTTCGCCTGGATCGGGACGATGCACCGGGGCTCGCTCTCGTTCGAGACGCCGATGCTGTGGGCGATGGGCTTCCTGGTGTCGTTCCTGCTGGGCGGGTTGAGCGGGGTGCTGATCGCCTCGCCGCCGCTGGACTTCCATGTCACCGACTCGTACTTCATCGTGGCGCATCTGCACTATGTGCTGTTCGGGACCGTGGTGTTCGCGATGTTCGCCGGGTTCTACTTCTGGTGGCCCAAGTTCACGGGGAGGATGCTCGACGAACGCCTCGGCAAGCTGCACTTCTGGCTGCTCTTCCCGGGGTTCCAGCTGACGTTCCTGGTGCAGCACTGGCTCGGTGCGGAGGGCATGCCCCGCCGCTACGCCGACTATCTGCCGGCCGACGGGTTCACCCTTCTCAACACCCTCTCGTCGGCCGGTGCGTTCCTGCTGGGCGTCTCCACGCTGCCGTTCCTCTACAACGTGTGGCGTACGGCCCACCAGGGGCGGCAGGTCGAGGTGGACGACCCGTGGGGGTTCGGGCGTGGCCTGGAGTGGGCCACCTCCTGCCCGCCGCCGCGGCACAACTTCGTGGCGCTGCCCCGGGTGCGGTCGGAGTCGCCGGCCTTCGACCTGCACCATCCCGAGATCGTCCGGCAGGCGGAGAGGGAGGGGCTGCGGTGAAGGTCGAGGCACTGCTCTTCGGTGGCGTGGCCTTCTTCTTCGGTGCCGCCGCCGCGCTCTACGGGGTGTGGTCGCACGCCGACCCGGCGGGTACGGCGGCGCTCATCGTGGCGTTCGGGATGGCCGCGCTGGTGTCGTTCTTCTGCGCGACGAACTACGTCCGCCGGGGCCAGCGCCCGCAGGACCGTACGGACGCGGAGGTGGCGGACGCCGCCGGGCCGCTGGAGTTCTTCCCGCCGCACAGCCCCTGGCCGATCGTCACCGCGCTCGGGTTCGCCCTCGCGGCGACCGGGGTGGTGTTCGGGCTGTGGCTGTTCCTCATCGGCTTCGGTGTTCTGGCCCGGGGTGTTGCCGGGCTGGTGTTCCAGTACGTGAACCGAGGGGCTGATCAGGAGGGCTGAGCGGTCGGCGTGGGGCGCCGGGCCGGAACGACGTGACCGGGCGATGGTCGCTCTCATAGCCGCCGGCGATGTTCTGGCGCATCGCTCCGGTCTCCTCGCCCTCGGTCAGCCGCTCCTGTTCCGCGTGCAGCAGGGCGTGGCACAGCGCGCGGGTGACGAAGAAGGCGACGACCGGGGCCACGACGAGGGAGACGCGCAGGATCCAGGTCAGGGCGTTCAGCGAGATCCGGAAGGTCTGCGCCACGACGTCGTTGCCGCCGGCCAGCACCAGCACCCCGTAGAAGGTGACGCCGGCCGCGCCGAGGCCGGTGCGGACGGGCCGTTCGCGGGGCCGGTCGCAGAAGTGCTGCTCCTGCCGCCACTCCCCCGTCACCCGCTGCTCGACGAAGGGGTAGGCGTACAGCACGCCGAAGAGCAGCGTGGGCAGGACGACGGCCGGCAGCAGGACGTTCCACATGAGGGTGTGCCCGGCGAAGTTCGTCTCCCAGGGCGGGACCAGGCGCAGCGCGCCTTCCAGGAAACCGACGTACCAGTCCGGCTGGGAGCCGGTCGACACCTGGTCGGAGCGGTAAGGGCCGTACGTCCACACCGGGTTGATCTGGGCCACCCCGGCGAGCACCACCAGCAGCCCGGAGACGGCGAAGGACAGGCCGAGGGAAGCGGCCGTGAACTGGGGGTACAGGGGCTTTCCGACGACGTTGGAGTTCCTGCGGCCCGGGCCGCGCCAATGGGTGTGCTTCAGGTAGAAGACCAGGATCAGGTGGACGGTGACCAGGGCGATCAGCGCGCCCGGCAGCAGCAGGATGTGCAGGCTGTACAGCCGGGGGACGATGTCGTGGCCCGGGTACTCGGAGCCGAACACGAACATGCTCAGATATGTGCCGACCACGGGGATCGAGAGCATGATGCCCTGGGCGATGCGCAGTCCGGTGCCGGACAGCAGGTCGTCAGGGAGCGAGTAGCCGGCGAAACCCTCGGCCAGGGCGAGCACGAAGAGCGTGACGCCGATGACCCAGTTCATCTCCCGGGGCCTGCGGAAGGCGCCGGTGAAGAAGATCCGCAGCAGGTGCACCCCGATCGCGGCGACGAAGACCAGCGCGGCCCAGTGGTGGGCCTGCCGCATCAACAGGCCGCCGCGGACGTCGAAACTGATGTGGAGGGTGGAGTCGAAGGCCCCCGACATCAGCTGCCCGCGCAGAGGGACGTACGACCCCTGGTACACGACCTCCCGCATCTCAGGCGTGAAGAAGAACGTCAGCCACACGCCCGTCAGCACCAGGACGATCAGGCTGTAGAGGGCGATCTCGCCGAGCAGGAACGACCAGTGGTCGGGGAACGCCTTGCGCAGCAGCCGGCCGGCTCCGTCGTGGACGGGCAGTCGGGCGTCGACCGCGTCGGCTAACCGCTCTCCCGCCTCACCTGGCCCAGGCTTCACGCCGCGCCCTCCTTCCGACGGCCCGCCGCCGTACTCCCGCCATTCCCTTCCCGGCAGGCGGCGGGGCGAGTACCCACCCCGCCGCGAAACACCCGCCCGGCTGGGCGGCGGCACCCGATCGGCTGAGAACGCCGGCGCCTCAGGTGTTGGGTTGGGCCGCGCTGATGTCTCCCAGGGCGGACTGCTCGTCGCGTTCCATCGCAAGGTCACCCAGGGACAGGATGCCCACCGGCCGGTCGCCGTCGACGACCGGCAGCCGCCGTACGGCGTGCTCGCGCATCAGCCGGACCGCCCGGTCGAGGCTGTCGTCCGGGGTCACGGTGACCAGGTCCGCGCTGCACGCCTCCGTCACCGTGGTCTGCTCGGGGTCGGCGCCCTCGGCGAAGGCCCGCACCACCAGGTCGCGGTCGCTCACCAGGCACCGCAAATGCCCTTCCTCGGTCACCAGGACCGCACCGACGTCCTCGTCCCGCATCACCCGGGCGACGGAGGCCACCGACGCCTGCGGTTCGACGGTCACCAGATCGCTGGTCATGATGTCACGTACGTGCTGGGCCATGACCGGCCTCCTTCTCACTGTTCGACGGTGTCTGTCGGAGACCGGGTACCCCTGGTGCGGCATCATTCCCCGGGCTGCCGTGTGTTCAGGGAGTAGACGTGGAAGGCCCGCCCGATGACGGGCTGGGCGACGTTGCGCACCCTCACTCCCCCGCCGGTCATGCCGTGTTCCGTGCCGGCGTGCGCGTGTCCGTGGACGGCGAGGTCGGCGCCCGCCGTGTCGATGGCCTCGGCGAGCAGGTAGCTGCCGAGGAACGGGTAGATCTCGAGAGGTTCGCCGGCCAGGGTGTCGGGCACGGGGGCGAAGTGGGTGAGGGCGATCCGTACGTCGCACTCGCGCCGGTGCAGCTCTTCGAGGGCCGCGCGCAGACCGTCGGCGCGGCGGCGCGAGTACCGTACGAACTCCTTCATCACGGGTTCGCCGAACTCGCCGGCACACCGGCCCACGAACCCGCCGCCGAACCCCTTGGTACCGGCCACGCCGATCCGGAGGTTCCCCCGGGTCACCACGGCCGCCTCGCCCTCCAGGACGTGCGCTCCGGCGTCCCGCAGGATGGCCGTGACCTCGTCGGGGCGGTCGTCGTGGTGGTCGTGGTTGCCGAGGACGGCGACGACCGGGACGCCCAGGTCCTCGATCTCCCGGGCGACCACCCGCGCCTCCTCGGGTGTGCCGTGCCGGGTGAGGTCGCCGGCCAGCAGGAGTACGTCGGCGTGCTCGGGCAGCGTCTCGAAGGCCGGGCGGAGCGTGCCCTGGCTGTCGGGGCCCATGTGGATGTCGCCGACGGCCGCGACCCGGGTCATGTCAGCTCCTCCGGGTGGTCGGGCGGGGCGTTCTCCGCGACGACGATGTCGCAGTGCACCGGTACGTCCGCCAGTTCCTCGTGGGCGATACGGAGGATGTCCTCGCGGCAGCCCGCCGACGGGACCGTACCCGTCAGCAGGACCGATTCCCCACGGATCTCGGCCCGTACCCCCAGCTCGCCGCACCGCCCCTCCGCGAGCCGTTCGGCGACGTGGGCCACCCGGTATTCGAGGTTCATCACCGCTCCTGTGCGGGGTCGATGACGTCCAGCCGCTCCAGGAGGTAGAGAAAGGCGGCGGGCATCGGCTCGTCACCGCAGCGGCGGCGAACCTCCGGCCAGTCGACCTTCTCGCGCAGCGAGCGGGCCACCGGCAGTACGGCTCCGAAGTCGCAGTGGTGCTCCGAGAAGGCGGTGCTCAGGCTCACCAGCAGGTCGGTGGCCGACAGGACCGGCATGTGCACGGAGTCGACGGGGAGTTCCTCGGCGCGGGCCAGCAGGTCCACGGTGACCGGCCGATGGGCGAGTTCGAAGATGAGGTCGACGTCCTGGTCGAAGCACGTGGTCTTCACCAGCCAGTCCTCCGGCGGGACGCGCACGGTCAGACCGGCCGAGCGCAACGACCCGGCCACCGCCTCGGCGTCCTCGGGCAGCACACAGAAGTCGGCGTCGTGCTGCAGGGTGCCGCTGCCGCCGTGGGCGTACACCGCCACGCTCCCGGCCAGCGCGAACTTGTGCCCCGCCCGCTTCAGGATGGCGCCCACCTGCTTG
The DNA here is from genome assembly GCF_040629895.1 of Streptomyces sp. NPDC005866. Taxonomy (NCBI): domain Bacteria; kingdom Bacillati; phylum Actinomycetota; class Actinomycetes; order Kitasatosporales; family Streptomycetaceae; genus Streptomyces; species Streptomyces sp. NPDC005866. Next base: position 116,373 of record NZ_JBEXWP010000014.1, on the reverse strand, counting down.
GTGGCCTCCAGGATGGCCTGGCTGCGGTCGGGCGGGAACTGTCCCCGCGCGGCCGTCTGCGGATCCTGGCCGGGCACCTGGAGGCCGGAGGCCTGCGCCGCGCCCTGTCCGCTTCTCATCAACGGCTCCTTTCGCGCGCCGCGGCGCGCAGGCAGCGACGCAGCTCTTCCGCGTACGGCAGGGCGACCCCGGCCACGATCACCCCGGCGAGCCCGGCCAGGTACTTGGCCGGCAGCGGGTGCTCCTTGGGGAGCAGACGCCAGTCCTGAGGGCCCTGGCCGCCGCGCAGGGTGCGGCGGACCTGGTCGGAGTGCAGACAGGCGGTGAAGGCCAGGGCGGTCAGCGGCAGCACCTCCAGGAAGCTGTGGATGTGCTGCTCGATGGGCCGGACCTCGCGTTTGCCGACGGCCAGCGACACGTCGTACAGGGCCGTCGCGCCGTGGGCGAGGGCGGCGCCGCCCATCACCGAGAGCACCAGCGGGTTGACCCGGGCGAGCAGACCCATGAGCACCGGCACTCCGGCCTCGGTCATCATCAGCGCGTGGACCACGGACTCCTTGGTGCCGCTGGTGTGCTCGATCCGGGTCCGCCGGTGCATCCACCAGTCCGCCAGTCCGGGCACCACCCACAGCGGCAGGACGCCGTACAGCAGGAACCGCCGGCCGGCGTCCTCCACCTCGGTCGAGTGGAGCGGGATCCGCAGGTCGGCGGAGCGCCGCCAGTTCCGCCAGGCCTTCCTGGGCAGCACGCGCAGTGCCATGGGAAACCTCCGTGTGATCGGTCTTCCAGGACCCGCCTCTCCGGTACCCCTCCTCATCCGGGCGACACGCCGTGCACAACCTGGTGGCCACCGGGTACTCGGCAGCGGACCCCAGTCACACACGTGGTTCAGGAGAGAACATGGCGGGCTTCGGATACTTCCTGTCTTGTGAGGAGCACACCCCGGCGGAACTCGTCGACCAGGCGCGGATGGCCGAGCAGGCCGGTTTCGAGTCGCTGTGGATATCTGATCATTATCATCCCTGGCACGACGCCCAGGGCCAGAGCCCATTCGTGTGGTCGGTGATCGGCGCCCTGTCCCAGGCGGTCTCGCTGCCCGTGGAGACGGCGGTGACCTGCCCGCTGGTGCGCACCCACCCCGCCGTGATCGCCCAGGCCGCGGCGACCAGCGCGGTACAGCTGGGTGGGCGGTTCCGGCTGGGCGTGGGCACCGGTGAGGCGCTGAACGAGCACATCCTCGGGACCGTCTGGCCCGAGGCGCCGGTACGGCTGGAGATGCTGGAAGAGGCCCTCCAGATCATCCGGCGGCTGTTCACCGGGGAGCAGATCAGCCATCACGGCAAGCACTACACGGTGGAGAACGCCCGTCTGTACACGGTGCCCGAGGAGCCGGTGCCGATCGACGTCTCGGCCTTCGGCCCGCAGGCCGCCGAGGTCGCCGCGCGCATCGGCGACGGGCTGATCACGATGATGCCCGAGGAGTCCATGGTGGAGCGCTTCCGGCGCGGGGGCGGCGGCGCCAAGCCGGTCTACGGCGGCCTCAAGGTGTGCTGGGGAACCGACGAGCGGGAGGCCGTCCGCACCGCGCACCGGCTGTGGGCCAATGACCAACTGCCCGGCGAACTCCCGCAGGTGCTGCCCACCCCGAGCCACTTCGAGCAGGCGTCACAGCTGGTCACCGAGGAGCAGGTGGCCCGGTCCGTGCCGTGCGGCGACGACCCCGACGTGCACGCGGAGGCGCTGTCGGCGTTCGTCGACGCCGGGTTCGACACCGTGTACGTCAACCAGATCGGCAAGGACCAGCAGGGGTTCTTCGACTTCTACCGCACCAAGGTCCTGCCGCGGCTGCGGGGCTGAGCACAGAGGTGGTGAACGCCATGTCCGGGCAGGGACAGACCGACGGCAGCGCGCTCGTCGTGATCGACATGATCAACACCTACGACCACGAGGACGCCGAGTTGCTGCTGCCCGCCGCCGAGCGGGTCGTGCCCGTTCTGGCGGAGCTGATCGGCCGGGCCCGGGAGGCGGGCATACCGGTGATCTACGCCAACGACAACTTCGGGCGCTGGCGCTCCCACCACGGTGAACTGGTCGAGACCGCGCTGTCCCGCCCGCACGCCCACCTGGTCGAGCCGATCAAGCCGGACGAGGAATCCCTCTTCGTGGTCAAGGCCCGGCACTCGATCTTCTACGAGACGCCCCTGTCGTATCTGCTGTGGAAACTCGGCGTGGGGACAGTGGTGTTGAGCGGTCAGGTCACCGAGCAGTGCGTCCTGTACTCCGCCCTGGACGCGCACATCCGCCACCTGGACGTCACGGTGCCGCAGGACGCGGTCGCCGCGATCCACCCCCATCTGGCGGCCGCCGCACTGGAAATGATGGAGCGCAACATGGGCGCCCGCATCGTCGGGGCGAAGGAAGTCGACTTCCGGGGTACCCGATGGCCCGTAACGGAGGGAACCGCGCACCAGCCCGGAGGCCGGCCATGAGCACAAGCGTCCCTGGAGAGCCCCTCGACGGCCTGGTCACGGCCCTGCGCGCCGGGACCGACGCCGAGGTCCGCTTCGATCCCGGCAGCCGGGGTGCCTACTCCACGGACGGTTCCAACTACCGGCAGGTCCCCCTGGGCGTGGTCGTGCCCCGCACGGTCGAGGCCGGTGCGCGCGCGGTTGAGCTGTGCGCGCGCTTCGACGTCCCGGTGCTGTCCCGCGGCGGCGGCACGAGCCTCGCCGGGCAGACCACGAACGCGGCCGTGGTGATCGACTGGAGCAAGCACTGTGACGCGCTGGTCTCCGTGGACGCCGACGCCCGCACGTGTGTGGTGGAGCCGGGCATCGTCCTGGACGAACTCGACCGCCGGCTCGCCCGCCATCACCTCCAGTTCGGCCCGAAGCCGTCGACGCACAGCCACTGCGCGCTGGGCGGCATGATCGGCAACAACTCGTGCGGGGCGTCCGCGCAGGCGTACGGGAAGACGGTCGACAACGTACGCCGGCTCGAAGTGCTGACGTACGACGGACTGCGGATGTGGGTGGGGCCCACCTCGCGGGCCGAGCGGGAGCGGATCGCCGCAGGGGGCGGCCGGCGGGCCGAGCTGTACGACGGTCTCGACCGTGTCGTCGCCGAGTATCTGGCGGACATCCGGCGCGGTTTCCCGAAGATCCCGCGCCGGGTCTCCGGCTACAACCTCGACTCGCTGCTCCCAGAGAACGGCCTCGACGTGGCGAAGGCCCTGGTGGGCAGCGAGGGCACGCTGGTGACCGTCCTGCACGCCGAGCTGGACCTGGTCCCCGTGCCGCCGTACGAGTCGCTGCTGGTGCTCGGGTACGACGACATCTGCCGGGCCGCCGACGACGTGCCCCACCTGCTGGAGCACTGCTCCCCCGGTCAGCTGGAGGCGCTCGACGGGCGGATGGCGCAGCTGATGCGCGAGGAGCACGCCTACCTGGACTCGCTGCGCGCCCTGCCGGAGGCGGACAGCTGGCTGCTGGTGCAGTTCATCGGGGACGCCCAGGACGACGTCGACGAGCAGGCGCACGCCCTGCTGAAGGCGATCGGCCGGTCCGAGGAGGACCCCTCGGTCGCGTTCTCCGACGACCCGCGGCGCGAGCGGAGGATGCTCCGGGCCAGGGAGGCCGGGCTCGGGGTGACCGCGCGGCCGCCGGACGACCGGGAGACCTGGGAGGGCTGGGAGGACTCGGCGGTACCGCCCGAGAGGCTGGGCGGTTATCTACGGGATCTCAAAAGGCTGTTCGAGGAGTTCGGCTACGACCACCCCTCGCTGTACGGGCACTTCGGGCAGGGCTGTGTGCATACCCGGATCCCGTTCGGGATGAAGACGGCGGACGGGGTGGCGGACTTCCGGCGGTTCCTGGAGCGGGCCGCCGACCTCGTGGTCTCCTACGGTGGTTCGCTGTCGGGCGAGCACGGGGACGGGCAGGCCCGGGGCGAGCTGCTGACGCGGATGTTCGGGGAGCGGCTGGTCGGTGCCTTCGGCGAGCTGAAGGCGCTGTTCGACCCGGGCAAGCGCATGAACCCGGGCAAGGTGGTCGACCCGAATCCGGTGGACGGGCAGTTGCGCCTCGGGGCGGCCTGGCGGCCGGCCGGCCATGACACCCACTTCGGTTATCCGGAGGACGACCGGTCCTTCACCCAGGCGGTGCTGCGCTGCGTCGGCATCGGCAACTGCCGGGGCCTGCACGGCGACGTGATGTGCCCCTCGTACCGGGCCACCAGGGAGGAGGAGCACTCGACACGCGGGCGGGCGCGGCTGCTGTTCGAGATGCTCGACGGGCATCCCGACTCGGCGGTCAAGGACGGCTGGCGGTCGGCCGAGGTGCGGGACGCCCTGGATCTGTGTCTGGCCTGCAAGGGCTGCAAGTCGGACTGCCCGACGGGCGTGGACATGGCCACGTACAAGGCCGAGTTCCTCGCCCACCACTACGCGGGCCGGCCGCGTCCGGCCGCCCACTACTCGATGGGCTGGCTGCCCGTCTGGGCCCACCTGGCCGAGCACGCGCCGGGGCTGGCGAACAGCGCGCTGCAGGCGCCGGTGCTCGGCCGGTTCGGGAAGCGGTTCGCCGGGGTGGATGCGGCCAGGCGGGCCCCGGTCTTCGCCGAGCGGTCCTTCGTACGGTGGTGGCGCGCCCTCGGCACCGCCGAGCCGGACCCGGCCGATCCGGCGACCGTGGTCCTGTGGCCGGACACCTTCAGCAACCACTTCCACCCCGCCATCGCGATGTCGGCCGTCCGGGTCCTGGAGGACGCCGGGTTCCGGGTCGCCGTGCCCGACTCACCCGTGTGCTGCGGTCTGACGTGGATCTCCACGGGTCAACTGGCCACGGCGAAGAGGGTGCTGCGCCGCACTCTCCAGGTCATGCGCCCCTATCTGGAGGCGGGCACCCCGGTCATCGGTCTGGAACCCTCCTGCACCGCCGTCTTCCGGTCCGACGCCCCGGAGCTGCTGCCGGACGACCAGGACGTGCAGCGGCTGGCGGGGCGGACACGCACCTTCGCCGAACAGCTCGTGCAGCACGCGCCCGCCGGCTGGCAGCCGCCCTTCCTCGCCCGGCAGGCGACCGTACAGACCCACTGCCACCAGCACGCGATCATGAAGTTCGACGCAGACCGTGAACTCATGAGCCGCGCCCGTCTCGACGCGGACGTCCTCGACGAGGGCTGCTGCGGTCTGGCCGGCAACTTCGGCTTCGAGCGCGGACACCACGAAGTCTCCATGGCCGTCGGAGAGTTGGGGGTACTGCCCGCCGTCCGCTCGGCGGCCCCCGACAGCCTGGTGCTGGCCGACGGCTTCAGCTGCCGCACCCAGATCGAGCAGGGCGGCACCGGGCGCCGGGCCCTGCATCTCGCGGAGGCGCTGGCCCTCGCACTCGACGGCCCGCTGCCGAGCGACCGGCCCGAACGGCTCGCCCGTCGGCCCGCCGGGCCCTCCGGCACGGCCCGGTGGGCGACCACCGCCGTCGCCGGGACGGTGACGGCCGCGGCCGCCCTGCGCGCCGTACGGCATCTGCGCCGCCCGTAAGTCACCCATCACGTCAGGAAAGGGTCCAACATGTCGACGAAGGTCTCCGACTACATCCTCCAGCGGCTGCGCGAGTGGGACGTGGAGCGTGTCTTCGCCTACCCGGGCGACGGTATCAACGGTCTGCTCGCGGCCTGGGGACGAGCGGAGAACAACCCCCGCTTCATCCAGTCCCGTCACGAGGAGATGTCCGCCTTCGAGGCCGTCGGCTACGCGAAGTTCTCCGGCCGGGTCGGCGTCTGCGCCGCCACCTCCGGGCCCGGCGCCATCCATCTCCTCAACGGCCTGTACGACGCCAAGCTCGACCATGTGCCGGTGGTGGCGATCGTCGGGCAGACCAACCGCAGTGCCATGGGCGGTTCGTACCAGCAGGAGGTCGACCTGCTGACGCTGTACAAGGACGTCGCCTCGGACTTCTGCGAGATGGTCACCGTCCCCGAGCAGCTCCCCAACGTGCTCGACCGGGCGATGCGCACCGCCATGGCACGCCGTTCGGTGACCGCCGTGATCGTCCCGGCCGACGTCCAGGAGCTGGACTACTCGCCGCCCGAGCACGCCTTCAAGATGGTGCCGTCCAGCCTTGGCATGCCGCACTACGCGCCGGTGCCGGACGACGGTGACCTGCAGCGGGCCGCCGATGTGCTCAACTCCGGCGGCAAGACGGCCATCCTGATCGGTCAGGGCGCGCGCGGCGCCCGGGCGGAGGTCAAGCAGGTCGCCGACCGGCTCGGCGCCGGGGTCGCCAAGGCGCTGCTGGGCAAGGACGCCCTCCCCGACGACCTGCCGTACGTCACCGGCGCGATCGGGCTGCTCGGCACCCGGCCGTCGTACGAGATGATGCGTGACTGCGACACGCTGCTCGTCATCGGCTCGTCCTTCCCCTACACGCAGTTCCTGCCGGCGTTCGGCAAGGCGCGGGCCGTGCAGGTGGACATCGATCCGCACATGGTCGGACTGCGCTACCCCTTCGAGGTCAACCTGGTCGGAGACGCCGCCCGGACGCTGCGCCGGCTGCTGCCGCTGCTGGACCAGATGGAGGACCCCTCCTGGCGGACAAAGATCGAGAACAACGTCAGGGACTGGTGGGAGGTGATGCAGCGGCGGGCCGAGGTCGAGGCCGATCCGATCAACCCGGAGTACGTCGCCCACGCCCTCAACGGGCTGCTCCCGGACAACGTCATCCTCTCCGCCGACTCGGGCTCGGCGGCCAACTGGTATGCCCGGCACCTGAAACTGCGCGGGGCGATGCGGGGCTCGCTGTCGGGGACGCTGGCCACCATGGGGCCGGGCGTGCCGTACGCCATCGGCGCCAAGTTCGCGCACGGCGACCGGCCTGCGATCGCCCTGGTCGGCGACGGGGCGATGCAGATGAACGGCATGGCCGAGCTCATCACCATCGCCAAGTACTGGCAGGAATGGGAGGATCCGCGGCTGATCGTCGCCGTCTTCAACAACCGGGACCTGAACCAGGTGACCTGGGAGATGCGCGCGATGGAAGGCGCACCGCAGTTCCTGCCCTCGCAGTCCCTCCCGGACGTCCGGTACGCCGACTTCGCCCGCTCCCTCGGCCTGACCGGCATGCGGATCGAGACACCGGACGGGGTGACGGGCGCCTGGGAGGCCGCCCTCGCCGCCGACCGGCCGTGCGTGCTCGACTTCGTGACCGACCCCGCCGTACCCCCGATCCCGCCGCACGCCACCCTCGACCAGATCGAGGCCGCGGCGGCCGCCGTGCTCAAGGGCGACAGCGACCGGGTGGCGATGGTCCGGCAGGGCTTCAAGGCCAAGGTGCAGGAGTTCCTGCCGCACCGTCACGACACGGGGCGACGGTGAGCGACCTGCCGGCCGTCGAACGGGTGGACAGCGCGGTCTACACCGTCCCGACGGACGCGCCGGAGGCGGACGGCACCCTGGCCTGGGACAGCACCACGCTCGTCCTGGCCACCGTCCGCTGCGGCGAGGTCACCGGGCTGGGCTACACCTACGCCCCGCCGGCGGCCGCGCGGGTCGTCGACGATCTGCTCGCCGCTGTCGTCACCGGTATCCCGGCCCTCGACGTACCGCGCGCCAACGAGGCCATGCAGCGCACCGTACGCAACGCCGGTCTGCCGGGGATCGCCGCCGAGGCGATCTCCGCCGTCGACATCGCGCTCTGGGACGCCAAGGCGCGGCTGCTCGGGCTCCCGCTCGTGGACCTGCTCGGTGCGGCCCGTGACGAGGTGCCCGTGTACGCAAGCGGCGGTTTCACGACGTACGACGAGGAGCGTCAGGACCGGCAACTGCGCGGCTGGGTGGCCGAGGAGGGGATTCCCCGCGTGAAGATCAAGATCGGGGAGTCCTGGGGGAGTTGTGAGGCACGCGACCTGGCGCGGGTGGCCCGGGCCCGCGAGAGCGTCGGTGACGCGGCCGAGTTGTACGTGGACGCCAACGGCGGTTACGGCGCGAAGCAGGCGGTGCGGGTGGCGGCCGGGCTCGACGGGGAGGGAGTGGCCTGGTTCGAGGAGCCGGTCTCCTCCGACCACCTCGACGCCCTCGCGAGCGTCCGCGGCCGGGTCCTGGCCGATGTCACGGCCGGGGAGTACGGCTACACGCTGCCGTACTTCCGGCAGTTGCTCGGCGCCGGTGCCGTCGACTGTCTCCAGGCGGATGTCACCCGGTGCGGTGGGATCACCGTGTGGCTGCGGGTCGCGGCACTGGCGCTGAGCCATGGGCTGGAGATCTCGGGGCACTGCGCACCGTACGCCCACGCGCACGTGGCGGCTTCGGTGCCGAATCTGCGGCATCTGGAGTGGTTCCACGACCACGTCCGCATCGAGCGCCTGCTCTTCGACGGCGGACCCGCCCAGCGCGGAGGCTCCCTGGCCGTGCGCGGTGGCGGGGAGCCCGGTCTGGGTCTGCGCCTCGACGCCGAGCGGGCCCGCTCCTTCCGCATCCGCTGACCACCCATCAGGACCACCAGGACCCTCGAAACCCCTAGGGAAACGACCATGTCGCAAGTCGTCGTCATCACCGGTGCCAGCGCCGGCATCGGCCGTGCCACGGCGCGCCTGTACGCCCAGCGCGGCGCGCGCGTCGCCCTCCTCGCGCGGGGCGAGGCCGGGCTGGAAGCAGCGGCGCGGGAGGTCTCGGAACTCGGGGGCCACCCGCTGATCCAGCAGGCCGACACCGCCGACCCCGACCAGGTGGAGGCCGCCGCCGATGCCGTCGAACGGCACCTCGGGCCCATCGACGTCTGGATCAACTGCGCCTTCACCAGCGTGTTCGCGCCCTTCACCGAGATCACCCCGGAGGAGTACCGGCGGGTGACCGAGGTGACGTATCTCGGCTTCGTCAACGGCACCCGGGCCGCCCTCGCCCGGATGCTTCCGCGGGACCGGGGCACCATCGTGCAGGTCGGCTCGGCGCTCGGCGAGCGGGCCATCCCGCTCCAGTCGGCCTACTGCGGGGCCAAGCACGCCATCAACGGCTTCACCTCGTCCGTACGCCTCGAACTGCTGCACCAGGGCAGCAACGTGCACATCACCGTCGCGCAGATGCCCGCGGTCAACACCCCCCAGTTCTCCTGGGTCCGCTCCCGGCTCCCCCGGCATCCACAGCCGGTGCCGCCGATCTACCAGCCCGAGGTGGCCGCACGGGGTGTCGTACACGCGGCGGACCACCCCCGGCGCAAGCAGAGCTACGTCGGGGCCACCACCGCTGCGACGATCTGGGCCAACCGGCTCGCCCCCGCCCTCCTCGACCGCTACCTGGCGCGCACCGGATTCGGTTCCCAGCAGACGAGCACTCCCGTGCCGGCCGGCCCCGGCAACCTGTATGCCCCGGCCGACGCGGTGCCCGGCAGCGACCACGGAGCCCACGGCGAGTTCGACGAGCGGTCCCACGCGCACTCCGTGCAGGCCGCCCTGGCCCGCCACCCCGCGGCGACGGCCGTGACCACGACGGCTCTGACCGTCGCGGCCGCCGGCGGCATCCGCCGACTGCTGGCCGGCAGAAGCGGGTAGGGCGGGCAGGGGCGGCGGTCACCGTCGGTTAGCGGGTCCCGCCCGGGGGGGGCAGGTCACAGCGGGTCGGTCGGCGCCTTCGCGCTCCGCGACGGCGGCCCCGCCCTGCCGCTGCTGCTCGCCACCGGCATCGAGCGGGAGGTCACGCACGCCTCCGACACCACCGCCACCGCGCTCGACAGAGCGTCCTGAACTCGCGCCGGCCGGAGCACCGGGCACGGTGGCCAAAGATCGTTGCGCGTACGCTCGTGCACATGGTTCAGCATCGATTGATCGACGTGAACGGGATCCGGCTGCACATCGCCGAGGAGGGTTCCGGCCCGCTGGTGGTGCTGCTGCACGGCTTCCCCGAGTCATGGCACTCCTGGCAGCACCAGTTCGGCCCGCTGGCCGAGGCCGGCTTCCATGTGGTCGCCCCCGACCAGCGGGGCTACGGCAGCAGCGACCACCCCGAGGACGTCGACGCGTACAGCATCTTCCACCTGGTCGGCGATGTGGTCGGGCTGATCCGGGAGTTGGGCGAGGAGAAGGCGTTCGTCGTCGGGCACGACTGGGGTGCGCCGGTGGCCTGGCACACCGCGCTGTTCCGGCCGGACCTGGTGCGCGGGGTGGCCGGGCTGAGCGTGCCGCCGCCGTTCCGGGGGACGAAGCCTCCGCTCCAGGCCATGAACGAGATGTTCGGTGGCCGCTTCTACTGGAACTACTTCAACCTGCCGGGTGTCGCCGACGCCGAGTTCGCCCGCGACCCGCGCACCACGCTGCGCAAGTTCTTCTCCTCGGCCGCCGGTGACGGTGGTGCGGTCGCGCAGCCCCTGGTGGATCCCGAGCGCGGCTGGCTCGCCGACATGCCGGATCCCGAGGAGCTGCCGGAGTGGCTCACCGAGGAGGATCTGGACGCTCTCACCGAGAGCTTCTCCCAGGGTTTCACCGGGGCGCTCAACTGGTACCGCAACCTCGATCGCAACTGGGAACTGACGGCTCCCTGGCAGGGTGCCGTCGTCACCCCGCCTGCGCTGTACGTCTACGGCGACCGTGACGTGGTACCGGCGTTCCCCGGCACGCCCGAACTCATCGAGCGGCTCCCCGCCCTGATGCCCAACCTGGTGCGCGAGCCCCTCAAGTTGGCGGGTTGCGGGCACTGGACCCAGCAGGAGCGCCCGGACGAGGTGAACGGGGCGCTCGTCGACTTCCTCAAGTCCCTTTCCTGAGCCCACTTCCGCGGTCGGGCCCGGTGGTTCGCGCGTACCTCTACGATCTCCTCGTGAGCGCGTGGAGTCAGAGCCTGACCGCGGCCGGGATCCGGGAACCGGAGCTGCGGCGGGACTACAGCACCCAACGGCGTACGGTCCGGCGGTATCGCCGGAGCGCCTATCTGGCCTGCCGGATGCTGCTGCCGCCCGCGGTGCAGCCCCACGTGGTGGGCGCGACGGCCGTCATGCACCACGGGGACGACCTGCTGGACAGCGGTCCCGAGTCGCAGCGTGCGCAGGCCTGGGCCGGCTGGGAGCAGCGGGTGCGCACCGGGCTGGAGACGGGGACCAGTGACGATCCCCTGGTCCGTACCCTCCTGCACACGGTCACCGCGTACCCCCGGCACCGGGAGGTCGTGGAGGCCTATCTGGCCACCGCGACCGCCGAACTGGAGTTCACCGGGTTCGCGACCGAGGCCGACTACCAGGACTACCTGGACGCCTACTCGATGCCGGCCTTCCTGCTGATAGGCGCGCTGCTGGGCCCCGAGACCGATCCCGGCGGACGGTTCCTGGCCGGCTGCCGCAGGCTCATCGACGGCAGCCAACGGCTGGACTTCGTCAACGACCTGGCCGAGGACCTGCGAGAGGGCCGGCCGGGCATCCCCGCGGAGACCCTGAAGCGCTTCTCCGTCACCGCGGAGGACCTCACGGCGGGCCGGGCGTCGCCCGGTCTGCGCTCACTCGTGGAACACGAGGTCGAGGCTGCCCGCGCCGACTTGCGGTGCGCCCGGGAACTGCTCGAGCTGCTCCCGGCCGCCCACCGCCCGCTGGTGGAGACGCTGATCGGGATCGAACTGCTCACCGCCGAGGCCGTGCTCGCGCCCGGCACGGACGTCCTGCGCGGCTCGGTATCACCGTCCACGGCGGGCACCCTCAAGCTGGTGCTCGGTGCCCGCCGCAGGGCGGTGCGTGCTCAGTGTTGACATTGACCAGCGGGGTGCGCGCACTGGTCGTCATGGAGGGCGTCAACGACATCGAGGGCAGCCCCGCCAGACCGATCCGGCCGCCTTCGAGGCCGCGTACCGCGAGATCGCGGCCCGCGCGCACGCCCACTGCATCAGCGTGACCGGCGCCGCGAGCACGCCGTACGACGGCGACGGCGGCCGGCCGCGGCACGCGAGGCGGTACGGCGGTCCGTCAACAGCCTGATCCGGTACGGCGGCGTCTTCGACGCGGTCGTCGCCTTCGACGCCGTCGTCCGCGGCCCGCCGCCCCCGGCCGGATCCTGCCGACCTACGACGCCGGCGACCAGCCGCACTTCGGCGACGCGGGGCCGCAGGCCATGGCCGACGGGGTCGACCTCGGCTCCCTCACCGGAAAGGGCCGGTGAACGAGGACCCCGGACCGGTCAGCCCTTGTGCCACTTCTGGTTGGCGGTGCCGGAGCAGGTCCACAGCTGGAGCTTGGTGCCGTTGCCGGTGCCGTTGTCGGGGACGTCCACGCACTTGTCGGCCAGGGCGCTGACCAGGTCGCCGGCCGAGCTGAGGTAGAACAGCTGGGCGCGGTTGCCGCTGCAGTTGGCGACCTGGACCGCGGTGCCGTTGGCGGAGTTGCCCCAGGCCAGGTCCATGCACAGGCCGAGCGAGCGGATGGTGCCGTCCGACTGGAAGACCCACTTCTGCTTGGCCGCGCCCGAGCAGTCCAGGATCTGCAGCCTGGTGCCGTCCCCGCCCGCGTTGGTGACGTCGATGCAGCGGCCCGATCCGGTGCCGATCAGCCGCACGCCCGGGACGGTGGGGGGCTTGGTGGTACCGCCGCTGCTCGACGAGGACTTCCCGGAGGACGACGTCCCGCTCGACGAGGACTTGGAGCCGCTCGACTTCGAACCGGACGAGGTGGAGCCAGAGTTCGAACCGGAGCTGACGGAGCCGCCGCCGGACTGCTGCCCGGTCGAGCCGCTGCCCGTGCCGCCCCCGGACCCGGAGCCACCGGAGGTGGTCTTGGCGGACTTGTGGGAGGGGTTGTGCGACGGCGTCGGTGACGAGGACGGAGACGGGGACTGCGAGGCGCTGGACAGCGTGGTCGGCTCCCCCGCCGCCACCACCGCGGCCGGCGTGGTGTCCGGGGCCGGGAAGAGGTCGACGTGACTCAACAGTGGTACGGCCAGTGCCGCGACGACGGTCAGTCCGGCCGCCGCGCCGACGGTCGCCCACACCCGCACCCCCGGCACCAGCCCGCGGCGGGGCACGGCGGGACGGCTGGCGAAGGTATCGCTGAAACGTCCCGCCGGAGCGCCGGGCCGTTGCGCTGAGGGCCGGGGTTTACGAAGGGGCGGCACGTCGTCTCCTGAAGGTCTCGTAAAGGTCTCGGAACGCCCGGAACGAGCGGGACACAGGAACAGTAACCGCGGCACGGCACCGATCCGCCCGCCCGTCCACCAAGATCCCTCCGAACGTCACCTTCCGTACACCTGCGAGGAGTTGCCTATGACCGATTTGTTGGAGTCCGCTGCAGTGACGGCTTCGGGAACTGGCGTTATTCGCGCTAGCGTTCGCGTCTGAAGCATTTCACAGTGACACGGAGCAACACAGCAAGACTGCACAACAGCAACACCGACACCGGAAGGCGGAGGCATTGAGCCTCATGGACCATGAGCGCGCCGACGGCGCGGACCGGACGCTCGGCCTCCTTCTCGCGGAGCGCGACAGCCTGCGCCGCTTCGTGACCGGCATGATGGGGCGCGACCCCCATGGCGCGGAGGACGTCGTCCAGGAAACCCTGTTGCGGGCCTGGCAGTCGGCCGGCCGGCTGGACTGGCAGGACCGGCCCATCCGTATGTGGCTGTTCCGGGTGGCCCGCAATCTCGTGGTCGACGGCCGGCGCCGGGACCGGACCGTTCCGGTGGGGGTCACGGCGGCGGACTTCGGCAGTGCCATGCCGGCGCCGGTGCCCGACCACGCCGAACAGGTCAGTGACCGCAGGGTGCTCGTCTCCGGGCTGCGCACGCTGGCTCCCGCACACCGCGAAGCCGTCGCCCGTGTCCATCTGCTGGGACAGGCGGGCGACGACGTGGCCCGCCAGCTCGGGCTGCCCCTGGGCACGGTCAAGTCCCGTACCCATCACGGTGTCCGCGCACTGCGCGCCACCCTCGAATCCCACGGCTGCCACCCGGCCGGCGCCGAGAAACTCCGGGGAGGGACGCGATGACCTCCGACACCATCACCACCCTGCTCGGCCTCGTCGGCGTCCTGGTCCTCGTCCTCACCGTCACGCACTGGCTGGTGCGGCGGGGCGGCGGCTGGAAGGCCCTGTGGCGCCGGCTCGGGCGTGAGATCACTCTCACCGTGCGGGCGTTCACCGGTCCGGTGCGCTCCGAACTGCGCTACCGGCGCGGACTGCGCCTGCTGGTCCGGCTGCTGCGCGACCCGGCCGTGTGGGCCGACGCCGAGCGGGCCACGGCCCTGGCCGCGTCCGTCCGCCCCGGGGTCCGTCCCTACGGCGTGCTGGCCGGGCCCGAGTGGATGGCCGTGCTGGTCGCGGCGGACGGCGACGCGCTGCGCGAGCCGCCGGAGCCCTGGGCGGCCGACGAGACGGACCCGCGTCTGTGGTGGATCGACCGCGCCGACCTGACGGACGAGGCGGAGGGCTCGGCCGTACCCCTGCTGGTGTGCGTGGGGCACGACATGGGGCACGCCGTGCTGCTCGACGTGCGCTCCGGCCCACCCGCGCTGTCCGTGTACGGCCCGCCGCGCGCCGCCCGTACGGCCCGCGCCGTGCTCCAGGCACTCGCCGCCCAGCTGGACGCCCGGCTGCCCGAGGGCCGGGTGGCCATCGCCGCCGGGGTGCACCCCCGGCATCCGGGGGCGCCGGCCGCCGCCGCCGTCGGGCAGCCCGGCATCGAGGTCGCGGTGTGCGCCGACCCGCTGGAGCGGCCGCTGCCGTCCGGTCTGCGACTGCTGAGTCTGGGCGTGGCCCGGGGCCGGACCCGGCTGCTGGAGATCGCGCCGGACTCGCTGCTCAGGGTGCACGGCGCACCCGCCGCCGCCCGGGTCGACGTACTGCCGCTGTCGCGGGCCGTGGCCCGGACGCTGTCCGCCCTGCCGCCGTGCCCCGACCGCCCGGACGAGGAGGTCACGCGTCCTGCGGACGTCACCTCCGCCGCCGATCCCGACCTGCTGCCGGACGAGCCGAACCTCGACGCCGGCGCGGCGCCGGTCACCGAGCCGACCGGTGTGTCGGCGACCCGGCCGGTCCCCGAGCCCGCCGCCGCGCCCGCGCCCGTACCGGTTCCGGCCGCGGCGGTCGAGAGCGACGACGACTTCGCGGAACCGAGCACCTCCGGTGCGGCCGGTGTCTCCGCCGGCTCGCCGCCGGCGCCGTAACCGCCGTACCCGTCCCCCGATCCCGCACGAACGAACGCCCGGCTGGGAGCCGTGAACCTCACCATCACCACCGTGGACGCCACGGACGGACAGCGCCGCGACCACCAGGTCCGGCTGCCCTCGAACGCCACCGTCGGCGATCTCGCCGCGGCCCTGACCCAGGACGAGGCCGCCGCCGGCGGCGCGGACTGGGCCACGGCCGGTGCGCCGCAGACCCGCAATCTCTACGCCGACGGCCACCGGCTCGACCCCGCGACACCGGTCTCCGGCAGCGGGGTCCGCGACGGCGGGCTGCTGGGCCTCGGCGGGCCGACCCGCCCGGCCGACCTGGTCCGGGTCCATGACGACAGCGACCAGGACGGTGTCCTCGCCGAGGTGCACATCGTCTCCGGGCCCGGCGCCGGGCACACCTGGCGGCTCGGGCCGGGCAGCCACGAGATCGGCACCGACCCGCTGTGCGCCCTGCGGCTCGACGCCGCCGACGGGGTGCCCGAGTCGGGGCTGTGGGTGACGGTGGGCGCGGACGGCTCCGCGGCCTGGCACCGCACCGACGGCGACCCCGGGGCCACCGTCCGGGCCCGGCTCGCCTCGCCGCCGCCCGACGACGCCATCACCCAGCTGCGCCGGCCCCGCCCCCAGCCGCCGCGTGAACGCCCGGTGGGGTCAGGCCCCGTGCCGTGGCCGGCCGGTGAGGATCTGACGGTCGGTCCGGTGCTGCTGAGGATGAGCGTGCCGGTCGAAGCGGACGCGGCCGTCGCCCCGTCCGCCGACGGTTTCGGCGTGGACTACAACCGGCCGCCGCGGATCGCCCCGCACCTGGACGCCGAGCGGATCCGGCTGCCGCAGCCGCCGTCGCCGCCGCAGAAGCGGCCGTTCCCGACCGTGATGATGATCTCCCCGATCGTCCTCGGTCTGTTCATGGTCAGCATCTTCAAGTCGTACTACTTCCTGGTGTTCCTGTTCCTCAGCCCGATGATGATGCTGTCGAACTGGGCGACCGGCCGGCGTGCGGCCCGCAAGCAGTTCCTGGAGTCGGAGCGGGCCTATGAACAGCGCCGTGACGTCCTTGAGGACCAGGTCCGGGACGCGGTGGTCGGCGAGCGGCGGGTGCGGGACAAGACCGGCCCGGACCCGGCGGCCGTCGCCCTGACCGCGACCGGTCCCGGCGGCCGGCTGTGGGAGCGGCGCCGGCGCGATCCCGACCATCTGGTGCTGCGTCTGGGCACGGTGGACCAGCCGTCGGTACGGGAACTGGAGGACCCGGCGCGGGACGAGAACCACCGCTCGATCCGCTGGAACATCCCCGACACGCCGATCGGCGTCGACATCACCGCGCACGGTGTGGTGGGCATCGCCGGTCCGGCCACCGAGGTGCAGCCGCTGGCGCGCTGGCTGGTGGCGCAGGCGGGCGTGCTGCACAGCCCGCGCGACCTGAGGATCGTCGTCCTGACCGAGCCGGACCGGGTGGCGGACTGGGCGTGGACGCGCTGGCTGCCGCATCTCAAGCCCGGCACGGCCGGCGGGCCGGTGGTGCTGATCGGCAACGACCCCGAGTCCACCGCCGCCCGGATGAGCGAACTGGTCTCGCAGGTGCAGGCGCGCCGCCGGCAGGCCGGCAACGACCGTGACGTGGTCTTCACCGACCCCGATGTGCTGGTGATCGCGGACGGGGCGCGGCGGCTGCGCGACGTGCCCGGCATGGTCCAGGTGCTGACCGAGGGTCCGCGGGTGCGGATCTTCAGCGTCTGTCTGGACGAGCAGGAGCGGCTGCTGCCCGAGGAGAGCACCGGTGTGGTCCTCGCGGCCGACGGCCGGCTGACCGTGAAGCGCCCCGGCGCGCCCGACCTGCCCGCCGTCCGTGCCGACCGGGTCTCCCCCGAGTGGTGCGAGCAGCTGGCCCGCGCGCTGGCCCCGATCCGTGACGTCAGCCCCGAGCACGACGCCGGACTGCCCCAGCGGGTCCGTCTCCTGGACCTGCTGGAACAGGAACCGCCCAACGCGCAGGCCCTGTTGGAGCGCTGGCAGAGCGAGCCCGCCAGCACCTCCTTCCTCATCGGCACCGGCTTCGACGGACCGCTCTCCCTGGACCTGGTGCAGGACGGGCCGCACGGCCTGGTCGCCGGTACGACGGGTTCGGGCAAGTCGGAGCTGCTGCAGACGTTCGTGGCCTCCCTGGCCGCCGCCAACCGGCCCGACGAACTCACCTTCGTGCTGGTCGACTACAAGGGCGGCAGCGCCTTCAAGGAGTGCGCCAACCTGCCGCACACCCTCGGCATGGTCACCGACCTCGACGCCCACCTCGTGGAGCGGGCGCTCGAGTCGCTCGGCGCCGAACTGCGGCGCCGGGAGCAGGTGCTGGCCGCCGCCGACGCCAAGGACCATCCGGAGTACCGGGCCAAGCGGGCCGCCGATCCCTCGCTGGCGCCGCTGCCCCGACTGCTGCTGGTCATCGACGAGTTCGCCACCCTGGTCCGGGAAGTCCCCGACTTCGTCCCCGGGCTGATCAGCATCGCCCAGCGGGGCCGCTCGCTCGGCATCCATCTGATCCTGGCCACGCAGCGGCCGGCCGGTGTGGTCACGGGCGACATCCGCGCCAACACCAACCTGCGGATCGCGCTGCGGGTCACCGACCAGACCGAGAGCCAGGACATCATCGACGTCAAGGACGCCGTCGACATCTCCTCCGCCACGCCCGGCCGGGCCCTGGTGCGGCGCGGACCGCGGCAGGCGGATCCGTTCCAGACCGCCTGGGTGGGTGCCGAACGCCCCCGGGACACCCCGGCCGCGGCGACCGAACCGGAGTCCGGCCCCCGCAAGCCCGTGCGTTCGGTGGACGTCGGCTGGGACGCGCTGGGCCGCCCCGCCGCACTCCCCGCGGAGACGCGGACGGTGACGACGTCGTCCCCGCAGGGACCGGCCCCGACCGACCTCCAGGTCCTCGTCGAGGAGATCCGCTCCGCCGCCGACCTGCTCGACGACTTCACCCAGCAGCCCAGCCCCTGGCTGCCGCCGCTCCAGCGCCAGCTGGTCCTGGACGACCTGGACGAGCTCGGCGCCACCCGTGACGGCCGCCTGGTCATCCCCTACGCCCTGGAGGACGTCCCGCAGCTCCAGCAGCGCCGGGTCGCCGTCGCCGACCTCAGCACCTTCGGGCATCTGTACATCATCGGCGCACCGCGTTCCGGACGTACCCAGGTGCTGCGGACCATCGCCGGTTCGGCGGCGCGGGTGGCGGGCACCGCCGACGTGCACCTGTACGGCATCGACGCGGGCGGCGGCGGCCTCACCGCCGTCGGTGCGCTCCCGCACTGCGGCGGGGTGGTCTCCCGGCACGACCTGGAGCGGCTCGGACGGATGCTGCGCCGGCTGAACCGGGAGCTGACCGAACGGCAGGACCTGGCCCAGACGCACAGCGCGACCGGCATCGCGGAGCTGCGCCGGCTGCTGCCGAAGGCCGAACGCCCGGCGCACATAATGCTGCTGATCGACGGCTGGGACTCGCTGCAGGTCATCCTCGACGAACACGACCACGGCCAGCTGCTGCAGGAGGTCATCCGGCTGATGCGCGAGGGTGCCGCCGCCGGTATCCATGTCGTCGCCACCTCCGAACGCTCCCTGCTGGGCGGGCGGATGGCCGCGCACAACGACCACAAGCTGCTGCTGCGCCAGGGCGACCGCAGCGACTATCAGGCCGTCGGCATGATGCCCAACAAGATCCCGGCCGACATCCCGGCCGGCCGTGGCTGGCATGTGCTCAGCGGCACCGAGACCCAGGTGGCGCTGCTCGCCGCCGGCGGCGGCACCGAACAGGCGGAGGCGCTGCGCTCGATCGGTGAGAGCGCCCGCAAGCGGGACGCCCAGGTGCCGGACGCCCGGCGGCCGTTCCAGGTCGCCGTGCTGCCGCGCTCGGTGGAGTTCGCCGAGGCCTACGAGAAGGTGCGGGCGGCCGAGCGGCGGCCGTTGTGGGGGCTGCTCGGTGTCGGCGGCGACGACGGCGGCCCGGTCGGCACGGACCTGGCCGGCACCGCCTCGGCGTTCGGGGTGTTCGGCCCGGCCGGGTCGGGGCGCAGCAACACCCTCGCCTCGATCGCCGTGTCGCTGCTGGCCGGCGGCACCTCGCTGGTCGTGCTCACTCCGCGCGAGTCGCCGCTGCGCGCCCTGGACCGGCATGCCACCGCCACCGTGCTCACCGAGAGCGACCCCTCGGCCGACACCGTGCGGGCGGCGCTGGACGCGCTGCCGGGACCGCGGGCGGTGATGATCGACGACGCCGATCTGATCACCAGCTCGGCAGCGGACAAGCTCCTCAAGGAGATCGCCGTCTCCGGTCGCGACCAGGGCCTCGGACTGGTCTACGCGGCTTCCGCGGACGGCTTCCTGAGCGGTATGAGCGGCTGGACGCTCGCCGCCAGGCGGGCCCGGAACGGGCTGCTGCTGGCGCCGAAGAACCTGTCCGAGGGCGACCTGGTCGGCCTGCGCCTGCAGCCCAGTGTGGTCCGGGCGGCCACGCATCCGGGCCGGGCCTGGACGGCCGGTCCCGGCGGCACGCTGCTCGCCGTCCAGGTGCCGCTCACGCCCCTGCGGGCCTGACCCGCACAGCGGACCGAAAGGGCCTCCCCGGTAACTCCGGGGAGGCCCTTTCGTACGGGAGTTAAGAGTTGTTCTGCAGGCTGCTGCTGATGCCCTGGTCAAACTGGATCGCGTTGTCCTTGATGCCGTTGAACATCTCCGAGAAGTCGTTGATGCCCTTGACGGCGGCCAGCAGGCTGGTGTCGAAGTTGTTGTAGGTGGTCCGGATGACCTCGCTGGACTGCTGGAACACCATGCCGTCGTCGACGAGGGTATTGACCCGGTTGCGCAGGTTGCTGAGCACCGGCAGCAGGTTCTCGTGGGCGTCGTGCAGCAGGCTCACGACCTCCTCGATCTTGCTGTAGTCGAGGTTGATGCCGTTGTAGCTGGCCATGGGGTTCCTGTCCGTTCCTGTCGATCTCGATGCGGTTGTCGGGCGGTCACCAGGCGGCGGGGGTGGAGTTGAAGTCGTTGCCCCCGCCGCCGTCACTGGTGTCGCCGCCCACCTTCTGCCAGTCCGGCTGGTTGCCGTTGGCGTCCTTTGGGCCCCGGGTGTACTCGGTACGGTCACCGCCACTGCCGGTGGTGACCATCGAGCCGCTGCCGTCCTGGTTGAGATTGGTGTCCGAGTGGACGGTGGAGCCGTCCGGGTAGGACGTGTCGGTGGTGTAGTGCAGGCCGTCGCTGGAGTAGTTGGTGACCGAGGTGTACGTCTTGCCGTCATAGGTGACGGTGGACTCCTCCTTGATCACATGACGCTGGTCGTCGAGCGTGAGGTGGGTGTGGACACTGCCCCGCTCGGTGTTGATCGTCTGGTCCAGCGGAGGGTTCCCGGGATCGGTGGCGGAGCAGAAGTCCGGCATCTTGCCGTCCGGGCCGGGCACGCACTGGTCGAGGTGGGCCTGCTTGTAGTCCCACAGGTCCTTGTCCCGGAAGTAGTTCTGCAGGCCCAGGTTGCTGCCCGTGATACCCATGCCCTGGGACAGTTCCGAGTCGAAGGACAGGAACGCCTCGCCCACCGAACCGAACGCGCCCGCCAGCTCCTTGATGCCCTTGTCCGCATGGGACATGGTGCTGCTCGCGTTGTCGTAGAAACTCGCGAGCGCGTCGGCCAGGGTCGAGTCGCCGAGGACCGCCAGGGCGTCACTGGAGGTGTATCCGTCGTAGTCCCGCTGGCCCAGCCGGGAGAACGAGCTGTTGTCGAGGAGCGGACCGATGTCGCCGGCCAGGCTCTCCAGGTCCCGTTTGGCGTCGTTGAGAACGTTGTATTCGATTTTCAGGCTATCGGCCATGGGTGGGCCTCCCAGTCGAGACTCCGGTCAGTTGGACCACGCCGCACACGTCCCGCCGGTTCACCGCGAACCACGGGTGTAACCCAGATCACGTGAACCGCGGCGGCCACTGTGGCGTGGTCAGTTGGGGGTTAGCATCCCGAGCCCCGTCGTATCCGGGAGGAACTTCGCATGGCACGCCCGACCGACTGGAACGCGATCGGGCTAGACGGGGACCCCACTCCGGGCGATCCCGACCAGATCCGGACATTGTCCACCGAGCTCAACCATCTCGGTTCCGAGGCCCGGCGCATCAGCACGGCGATCGACGCGGTCATGAACACCGCCGGGGACAGTGTCTTCGTCGGCGAGGCCGCCAACGCCCTGCGCGGTAAGGTCGACGACCGGCTGCGCGGGCACATCGAGGATGTGGCGCAGTCCTTCGAGACCGCGGCGACCGCGCTGACCACCTGGGCGGACAAGCTGGTGGACCTCCAGCAGCGGGCGGACGGCGCCCTCAACTCGGGCCGCGGGCTGTCCGAGGACAATCCGGACCGGGACACGTACGCCTCCACGGCCCGGCAGGCCGGAACCGAGCACAGCGAGGGCGCCTCCACGGCGGCGGGGAGCATCCAGGGTGTCGCCAACATCCAGCTGCCGATCTCCGAGTGCCAGATCTTCTGGGAGGCGTTCCAGTGGCTGGCGATCATCCTGATCGTGCCCGCGCTGATCTTCGGCGGGCCGATCGCGCTACTCGCCCTCGGCGTCAACCTGACCCTCTTCATCAAGACGATCGTCGACTTCGCCAGCGGTAACGCCAGCTTCCTGGACCTCTTCCTCGCCGGGCTCGGCATCCTTGCGCCCACCACCAAGGCGCTGCCGATCTTCCAGATCATCAAGGGCGTCGCTACCAGCGCCTTCGCCAAGGGCTTCGCCAACATCGCCCGGGGCACGTTCCAGGCCCTGCGCAACCTGTTCACCAACGGCTTCCGCCCCACCACCCTGCTGCTCGGCCTCAAGGACCTGGTGAGGCTCGGCAGCACCTGGGTCTTCAAGGGCGGCCTGTGGGTGCTGGACGGCATCCACAACCTGCCCAACATCATCGGCCACGGGGTCAGCTCGGTGGGCCTGACGATCGTGCAGGGCTTCAAGGCGATCCCCGGGTTCGTGCGCGGCCTGCCCGAGACGTTCTCCCGGGGCTGGCAGGCGACCAAGACCTGGGTGGGCCAGGAGTTCGGCGGCACCAAGTGGCTACGGATCATCCTGCCGGTGGACGCGGCGGAGATCGGCCAGTACGGCTTCCGGAACGCGCTGCGCATCGGCATCTTCGACCGCGGTGTACTCGGCCAGCACGTCTTCGGCGCCCCGATCACCGGCGCCGTCGGCCGCACGATCAGCTCGGTCCCCGTCGACCCGCGCACCGTCGACGCCCTGGTCGACATGCCGCGCATCCAGCTGAACGAGGTGCGCTTCGGGGCGGGCGCCGGGCAGAACGGTCTCCGCAACCTCGACCTCAACCTGCCCAGCACGCATCTGGACGTCACCTCGACCCTGCGTCCGCCCTCCCTGAACCTGGGTGACGTGGGAGCCATCGCCCACCGCGGAAACTTCGGTGTGCACGCGGCGCGCACGGTGGACGCACTGGTCGACATGCCCCATGTGCAGCTCGGCAACGTCCACGTGGGGAACTTCGGTGCGCTGGGCGGGCGTTCGGAGGTCGGGGTGAGCGTCGGCGCCACGCCGACCGTGACCACCGCCTCCGGCCTCCACGTGCCCGCGTCGGCCGGTGTCCCCAGCGCCACGCACGGCATCACCAACACGCCGGTCACGGGCGTCTCCGGCACTGCCCACACCACGCTCACCGGGCTGCACTCCACGCCCACGAACCTGACGTCCACCGCCGACGTGCTGCTGCCGGGCGGGGCGCACAACGGCACGCACGTGCCGGGCACCTCGATCCTCACCGGCACCCACGCGTCGCCGCCGCCGGTGGCCGCCACCCTCGGCGACCTGTCCACGCCGGGCTCGCCGACGGCGGGCACCGTGCACGCCGCGCTCACCGGCAACCCGGGCACCATCCACACGCCGGGCGCCCCCGGGGTCGGGAACCTCCACACGACGCTGACCGGCACCCCCGGCACCGGCGTCGCGCACACCGCGCTCAACTCGACCCCGTCGCCGGTGCCCGGCACCCCGCACGACGTGACGGCACCGGGCATTCTGCTCACCGGCCACACCACGGTCGCCCATCCGTCCCCGACCGGGATCGGGCACGCCGGGCCGGGCCATGTCGACGCGAGCGTCTCGGCGTTCGACCTGCTGGCGGGGGGCCGGCACAACACGCCGAACACCCCCGTGGCCCCCGGCGCCGGCGGCACCCTCGCCGAGCGCACCACCAGCGCCCTGCACGCCAACCAGACCCGGCTCCACCTCGACGAACTCGTCCACAGCCCCGGCTCCCCACACCCCGGCACACCGCCCGAACAATTGCTGCACGGTTCGCCGAACCCGACCCCGGCAACACCGGAACGCCTCACCGTGAACTCGGCGGCCACCACGGCTCCCGACCGGCTCACGGTGAACCCGGCGGGCCCCGGTACCCCCGACCGGCTCACCATCGGCCCAGTGGGCCCCGGTACCCCCGACCGGCTCACCATCAGCCCAGTGAACCCCGGTACCCCCGACCGGCTCACCATCAGCCCAGTGAACCCCGGTACCCCCGACCGGCTCACCATCGGCCCGGTGGGCCCCGCCACGCCCGACCGTCTGGCGGCGAACCCCACCCCGCACGAGCCGGCGCCCGCCACCACCGGCGGGGCCGGGCACTCCGGCTCGGGTGGCCCCGGCCATTCCGCTCTGGACCTCGTCGACACCGGCCGCAGCGCCCGCACCACCGACGGTCCCGCCTTCGCCGGCACGCCCACGCACACCGACGCCGACAAGGGCCTCGCCGGCTCGGCCAACGGCACCTCGGCGCACGGCCCCGAAGACCTGCCGGCCCACGCCACCCCGAACCCGCCCGGGACCCACACCCCGCTGCCGGCCCACTCCTCCCCCGCACCAGCCACCCACACCGCCGACACCACCGGCGCCTTCGACGCACTCCTCAAGGACCCCAACGTCGTCAAGGTCCCCGGCAGCCATGAACTCGCGGTCAAGGCACCGCGCGGCGGGACGCCCGAACTCCACGGCGGCGCGGTCGAGTCGGGCCTGTACACCGTGGATAAGCAGGGCACGGGCTTCGTCGTACGGCAGCTGGACGCGGTCGGCGGCACCGTGGTGCACAGCTGGACGTTCAAGCGGCTGGGCGGTATCCGCCTGGCCGAGGAGACCGTGCGGTTCGGCGACAGCCCGTTCGGCGGGGTGAGCGTCAAGGTCGCGGGCAAGTCCGTGGACTCCGTGAGCGACGGCGTCGGCGCCTGGCCCGCGAAGCTCAACGGCGAGGACGAGATCGTCGTCGCGTCCACCTCGGGCAGCCATGTGTACAGCCGGTCCACCGGAGAGCTGCTCCGCTCGTCCACCCCGGACGTCACGCTTCCCCCGCGTCCGGTCGGGATCACCGGCACATCCGCGGACAGCTGGGACGCCGCCGCCCACGCGGCCCGCGGCCACATGGGCAAGGCCGCCGGCGACAACGACGTCAAGCTGTTCATGCAGGGCGTCATCGGCGGCGCCTTCACCTCGAAGAAGGGGTACGGCGGCTTCGTCAACCCCAGTGCCCTGGAGGCCAATCCGGGCCTCGTCGGCAAGGTTAAGCAGTTCAACAAGGTCGCCGGTGACCTGATGTTCGAGGGCCCCAACCAGCGCATGACCGTGTGGCGGGGCGTGTCCATGGACCCGCGGGCGGCGCAGGCCGACGTGTTCGTGGAGCGGCTGCCCGCCTCGACCTCCAACAACCGTGCCTTTCAGGCGGAGTGGGCGAAGAACGGCGTCAACAGCAACCGCGTCGTCTTCGAGATCGACGTACCGGCGGACCACGGCAAGCTCGCCATGGCCTACCCGCCCGGCTACACCAAGGCCGCCGACGACGCCCTCGCGCTCAACCAGGACCAGTGGGAGGTCACCCTCTCCCCGACCCGGCTGGTGCGGACCGGCCCGGCCCGGGTCGAGGCCGACGGCATCACGGTCGTCCCGGTGCGCGCCGAGCAGATCCCGGACGCCCAGCTCGAAGGGCTCATCAACGAGAAGTGGACCGGGCTGCACTCGGGCGAGGCGTTCGAGGACTTCGGCCGTGCCTTCGGGCAGGACGCGATGCGCCGCTGGGAGGGCCTCGGCGACGCGATCGTACGGGAGGGCGGTGACGGCCCGCACGTGAAGACGTTCATCGTGAGCCGGCCCGGTTTCGCGGACCAGATGACCATCACGGTCACCCACAAGGTGGACGACAACGCCGTCTCCGTCACGATCACCGGCGGCGACCGCACCTTCACCAAGGAGTGGAGCGGCACCGGCTTCAACGACCTCGCCGCCGACCTGCGCGGCCATGTGCTCCATAACAACGAGTTGCTCAACTCCCTGCCCACGCCCGCGTCGTGGGGCAGGGAACTGCCGAGCCCGGTCCACACCGGCTCCCACATGGACTCACGGCCGCCCCTGTCCGGCGCGACCGACGTCCACACGACGCCGGCCCACGCCCAGCCCCAGCTCCCCCACACCCAGTTGGGCCCCGACACCAAGGCCCCCGCGCTCACCGGCGACGGCATCCCGTCCCACAGCCTGGACACCAACTCACAGGCACCGCACCACGCCGACACGGACACCATGCCCCCGGCGCCGCACGATCTCGACACCAAGCCCCCGGCGCCGCACAGCACCGACACCCAGTCGCCGGCACCGCACCGCGTCAACTCCGAGACGGCCCCGCCGCCGGTCAAGGAGAGCGACACCACCGTCTCGCACTCCACGGACCTCGGAGCCTCCCCACACCGCCACGACGCGGAGACCGCACCGCAGCACCTCTCCGACACCGCCACGCCGCACCGTCTCACCGAGACCGAGACGGAGACCTTCCAGTCGCACCCGCTCGACGCCGGCACGCCTCCGTCCCGTCTAGCGGAGACCGACACGACCACCCCTCACCTCGCCGGCACCGAGACGCGCACACCCCACCTCGCGGACACCGACACCACCCCGCTCCACCCCGCCGAAACCGACACCACCACGCCTCGTCTCACGGAATCCGACACGGCCGCAACCCACCTCGACGACGTCCACTCGGCCGCGCCCCACCGTGGCGACAACGGCGACTTCGCCTCGATGCCCCCAAGGGACGACACCAGGCTCGGGGCCGGCCGGTCCGCGCGGCCGCTCGGTGACTCCCTCCTGGACGACATGCTCAGGCCGCCCCGGCGGACCGGCGACACCACCGGAACGACGCCGCCCGGCACCGCTCACCCGGCCGCGCCCGACCTCCTCGACCGGGCCACATTCCGCCGTAACACGTACCGGGCGAACGGCATCCGCTCCCACTCTCAGATCCAGCACGTCGACCGGGCCCTCGACGCCTTCCACCGCGTCCCCGCCGACCAGCTGGCGCAGCGGGCCGAGGCGCTCGACAACCTGGCCGGGGCCGCCCAGCGCTTCCTGCGGGACCGTCCGCAGTCGGTCCGCCGGACCGGAGTGGAAAGACTGCTGAACCAGGCACAGGCCGAGGCGAACGCGTACCGTCTGCTCGACGACTTCCGGCGATTCGGCGGCGGCGCGGACGACCTGGCCGGCCGCACCCGTACCGCCCTCGCCGCCGGTGGCACGACCCCGCAGACACACACCCGGCTCCAGACCATGCTCGACGGCATGGACAGGGCCGCGCAGGCGCAGCGGCAGAGCGACGCCCTGAACCTCCTGGAGCCCGCCCCGCCGGTCCGGGGCGGAGGTGACACGACCCTCCCCACGCCCGCCCGCCAGGACCGCGACACCACCCCGGCAGCACCCGCCCGCCAGGACCGCGGCAAGGGCCGGGCCACACCGGCCCGACAGCCCGGTGACACGCCGTGGGCGGCGGATTCCGCCCAGATCGACGACCTCCTGGGCGGCGAGGGCCGGCCGTTCCGCGAGGCCTGGACCGAGCTGTCCTCCGCCCGGCAGGAACTGAACCGGGTCGAGGATCTGCGCAGCGGACCGGGCGGAGCCAGCAGTTCACAGGGCGTCAGCGCGTTCGACGTGCAGCTCAACCACGAACTGGTCACCGCTCAGGACAGGTTCCGCGCCGCCTACCGGAATCTGCAGGACCTCGGCGTCCGTCCGACCGACATCGAGACCCGGATCCGCGAGATCGAGGCGGGGGCCACCCGGCGCGGCGCGACGCTGGGCGCGGGCAAGCACGACCCGCTGCCCGACACCGCCCCGCCCGCCGTCAACCGGATCACCCTGACCAACTCGGGTGTCTCCGGACCGAACGGCCTCACCGTCGAGCACAGCGTGGCCGAGAACAACGCGGTGACGTTGCGGGTGCTCGACGGGCAGCTGCATCCGGACCCGGGACGCACGGTCACCGCCCGGCCGGACGGCGGCTTCGACGTCCGGCACACGCAGTCGGACATCGTCACCACGTACACCGCGAACGGCGACCGGATCGCCGACGACATCCCGCTGCACGGAGCCGACGGCCGGCCGACGGGGATGCGTCTGCACACGGATCTCAACGGTCACGGCCGCCCGGAGACCGTGACGGTCAACGGCCCCGGCGCGGACCGTCTGACCGCCTTCGCCCTGCCCGGCGACTCGACGCGCATCACTCATCTCGACACCGGCGTCACCCACCGCGTCGACGCCCAGGGCCACCGGCTCGACGAGGGCGTCCAGCTCACCGGCCGCGACGGCGTCCCCGCCGGGACCGACCGGGTTCGCGTCACCGACGGCACGGACGCCCACGTCACCGATCTCGCGGGCAACCGCATGGACCTGCAGGTGCGGGACCTGGGCGATGGAAACGGGGTCCGGATCACCGACGGCACGTCCGGAGTGTCCGTACGCCACGACGGTCGGGGCCGGCTCCAGGAGACCGGTGTCTCGCTCACCGACCCGCAGGGCGCGCGCGGGCAGCGGTTCCTGGCCGGCGACGGCACGGGCCGCTTCACCGTGACCGACGCGGCCGGCGCGCGTCAGACCGAGACGGTCACCGCGCTGCCCGACGGCAGCGGCTTCCGGGTGACCGACGAGACGACCGGCGCGACCACGCGGTACACGGCCGACGGCCGTTTCCAGGACTCCGGGCTGGCCCTGTTCGACCCGGCGGCGAACGCGCGGGGCGACCGGATCGCCGTACCGGACGGCGCGGGCGGCCACCGTCTCACCGACACGGCCGGGCAGCCGCTGCCGCAACGCGTCGTCGAGGTCGGCGGCAACCGGCCGCGCACGATCGACGACGTCACCGGCGACTCCGTGCTGTACGACGCCCAGGGCCGCCCGCTGAGCACCTCGACCGCGCTGGCCGACCCGGCCGGCGGCCCGCGCGGCTGGCGGTTCGCCGAGCCCGACGGGGTCGGCGGTCACCACCTCACCGACGCCCACGGCAACCGGCTGCCCGGCACCGTCACCGCGCTCCCGGACAACGGCGGTTTCCGTACCGTCCACGACACCGGCCACCACACCTTCGGGCCGGGCGGCGACTTCGCGGGCGACGGGCTGCGGCTGACGGGACGCGACGGCCTGCCGGCCGGGCATCTGGACCGGCCGCTCGGCGCGGCCCCGCGCCGGCTGGACGACGCTTTCGCCCCGGACCCGGCGCGCGCGGTCACCTTCGACCCGGCCGGTCATATCGAGATCGCGCGGCCCGGCGGCGGGCGCCAGGTCTTCGACCAGACCACCGGCCGCTTCCTCCAGGAGACGGTCCCGCTGCCCGGCGGCGGCCACCGGATCACCCTGGCCGACACGTCGTTCACCCGGTACGACGGCCAGGGCGCTCTCACGGCCACCGGCACCCCGCTGCCCGCGGGCCACGGCGGACGCTTCCTCGTCGTGGAGCCGCCGACCGCCGCGCACCCCGGCGCCTGGCTGGAGGACGCGGCGGGCGGCAGGCTCGGGCACTGGGACGCCGTGCGGCGGCCCGACGGCACCACTCGGATCGGGTTCAACGACCCGACCAGCCCGCGGCACGGCGAGTTCCTGCACCTGGCCGCCGATGGCAGCCCGGTCCGGCAGGGCTTCAACGTGCTCGACGACGGGCGGCGAACGGACTTCCGGTACGTCGTCGACCACACCACCGGTACCTGGGAGCGGACCACCCGGGCCGGGGCGCCGACGGCCGCGGCTTCCTTCCACCACGGCTCCGCCGACCTCTCGGGCGCCGCGAGCGGCCACATCCGGCTGCTCAGCTCGACCAAGGCGCACGTACCGGTCTTCGAGCGGCGGGTGCTGCCCGGTGCCGCCGGCGATGTCGTGGACTCCTTCCGCCGTACCGACACGATCTCCTTCGCCCGCACCAACCCCCGTACCCACTGGGTGCGCTGGGACGAGACCGGCACCCCGGCCGGTACCGGCAGCCGGCACTACGACACGGCGGGCACCGGCTGGCGGGACAGCGACGGCTGGGGCCGTACGGTGCGCGAGTACCGCGACGGGCTGCAGAAGTTCAACGGCCGGGCCGGCCACACCCTCGGGATCGACGACAACGGCGCCTGGACCTGGCACCGTTACGACGGCGCGGGCAAGGAGATCGCCTCGGGTCCCCGGACCCATGAACGCGTCGGCAGCGGCTGGACCGACCGCACCGCCGGCGGTGACATCGCCCAGCGGCAGTGGGGCATGGCCGAGTGGCCCGAGCGGGCCGGGCAGTACCAGGAGCACGCGATGGGCGCCGACGGCTCCCTGCGCGGCACCTGGGAGCGGCACTCCCCGCACGGCAAGGAGGTCGGCAAGCACGAGGTCTTCGGCGACGGCTTCCTGACCACCGACCGCTGGCGCGAGCAGCGCCCGCCCACCTGGGTCCGCACCCGCTGGCTGGCCGGCGCCGAGCACACCCGGCCGCCGTACGCCCATGTCCAGGCCGACAACACCTACCAGTTGTTCACCTGGACCAAGGAGGCGAACGACGGCACCGTCACCGCCTCCGGTGTGCGGTACGTCGGCATGGACGGCAGCGCCCTCGACCTGGCGGCCGACGGAAGTTTCGCCCGGTTCAGCGGCAAACTGCACGACGGCAGCTCCCTGAAGGTCGGCGACCACTCCCAGGCCCCGGCCCACCAGCCGCCCCCCGGTGTCACCGCCCACGCCTGGTCGGAGTCCGGCGGCCGCCGGGGCTACCGCGTCCAGGTGCGGAACGACCCGGACGGCGTGCTCTGGCGGGACACCTACCAGGACGCCGGCGGAGCCCCCCAGGTGGCCCGTGAGGGCCGCCCCGGCGGCGTCGTCCGGGAGTTCACCGGTGACCGCACCTGGGTGGACCGGGACCCGCACGGCAACCTCGCCGGGCTGAGTCACGCCAACCCGGACGGCACCGCCGGTCATGTGGTCCAGGGCTCCGGGCGCGCCGACTCCGGCCGCTGGACCTGGCGTGAGCTGGACGCCCAGGGCGCCGAAGTCGGTTCCGGCCGACGGGAGTTCTTCCGCGGCTCCGGCGACTCCCGGCTGCCCTGGGACGACTCCTACCGGGACTACAACGCCGCCGGGCAGCTGGTCCGCGAGCGCCGGATGCTCGACTCGGGCAACCACGTGGACGCCTGGCGCGACGACAACGGATGGTGGACCGCCAACGTCTACAAGCGCGACGGCTCGGCCCTCGACCCGAACATGGTCAACCAGGTCCGCCGCTGGTGGCACGACGGCGCCTGGCAGGACCAGTGGGCACCCGGCGCCCGCCACTTCCGCGACTCGCTGCCCGGGACCGGTCAGGGCGCACCCACGGTCGTACGCGAGACCCCGGTGCGCGGGTGTGGTCCGGTGCGCGTGCGGACGTACGACACCCGTGCCGATACGACGCATTCGGTGTGGAAGGAGTACGACCACGGCAGCGTGGTCCGGGAACGCAAGGTCGACGGCGGCGGGTTCCTGGAGTCCGATGCCTGGCGCGGCCAGTGGAACCGCTACAACGACCGGGGCGATCTGATCGCCCAGCGCACCGACAGCGGGCTGGTGTTCGAGCGGGACAGCTTCGGCCGTATGCAGCTGACCGGCAACGAGTACGACTTCCGCGGCCCGCTCACCGAGATCCGCGGCTGGGGCCGTACGACCCGTGAGGCCCAGCGCATGCCCTGGTCCGGCACCGTCCTGCCGGACGGGAACGCGGCGCTGCGCGAGGCGCGTTACGAGCCGTACTGGCAGACCGTGGCGAAGAAGGCGGCGCTGGAGTTCGGTCAGGAGTTCATCCTGGAGTTCGGTGCGAACCTGGCCGTCAACGGGATCGTGGCCGCCGTCCAGAACAAGCCGTTCACGGGCAAGGACGCGCTCAAGTCGTTCGCCAACGCGGCGGTCGGCGCGAGCATCAAGACCGGTCTGAGCATCGCGGTCCACGAGAACCGGGTCCTCGGGTTCAGCAAGCTCGGCGACCTCAAGACCGGTCTCGCCAACATCGACGGCGGCAAGCCCTGGACCCGGCGTCCCCTCAACCACGACAAGACCTGGTCCAACGAGTGGGCGGGCAACGAGACGCCGACCCGTTGGCGGGCCGGTACCTACGACTTCTCGTTCGGCGTCCTCAGCAGCGCGCTGTCCGGCTGGGTCAACGGCAGTATGAACGCGGCCGTGTGGGGCGTCACCAACGCCGACGGCCAGACCGTGAAGCTGCACGGCGGGGACGCGGTGTGGGAGGGCGGGATCAATGCCGCCGCGTCCGTCACCACGGCCGCCACCACCGGACTGGTCAAGAACGTGTTCGTGATGAGCGCGGGCGGCCGGCTCTTCCACCGCCAGGGCTTCGCCGACTTCTGGATCCAGCTACCCTTCAAGATCTTCGAGAAGTCGATCCAGTCGCTGTACCTGACCAGTGCCTATCGTGCGAGCATCAATCCCACCTATTTCCAGGCACCGTGACCGGGGCAGCCGCGATCACCGAGGACTGAGGAACGTACATGACCACCCGTCACAGTGTGGCGCCCAAGGGCCAGGGCGGCCGGGGCGCGTACCGGACCATCGGCGAGGCGATACGCGCCGCCTCGCCCGGCGATCTGGTGGTGATCGCCCCCGGCACCTGGACGGAGAACCTGGTGCTCGACCGGGCCGTCGTGCTCACGGCCGAGCACGGCCGGGGCAGCGTCGTGATCGCGGCCCCGCCCGGGGAGAAGCCCGCGGTGGCCGTGGACGGGCCGGACTGCGCCCTGCACAACATCACCGTGTGGGGCTCCGACGCGGGCCTGCCCGCCGTGAGCGTGTCCCCAGGGGCCGGTCTGGTCCTGGAGGAGTGCTCGGTGGAGGGCGGCCGGGTGCAGGTGAAGGGCCCGGACGACGAGGAGGGCGGTACGACGGCGGTCGTGCTGCGCCGCTGCCGTCTGGAGGGCGCCCGGCTGGCCGGCCTGCATCTGTCGGGGAGCGTCAGGGCGCGGCTGGAGGACACGGCGGTCACCGGCGTCGACGGGACCGGCGTGGTGCTGTCCGGCACCGCGAGCCTGGACGCCGTACGGCTGCGTCTGGAGCGCACGACCGGCTCCGGGGTGCGGCTGCGCGGCCGGTCCCGGCTGCGGCTGACCGACTCGGTGCTGGCGGGCAGTGGCAGGGCGGGGCTGCTCCTTGAGGACGCCACCGAGGCCACCGCCGGGGAGTCGCGCATCGAGACGCCCGGGGCGGCGGGGGTGCATCTGACCGGGTCGGCGCGTGCCGAGCTGACCGACTGCCGGATCCGCGGGGCGGCCGCCAGCGGTCTGGTGGTGCAGGAGACCGCGCGGCTCAGCGCGTCCGGCTGTTCCGTGGCCGACGCGGGGGCCAACGGGCTGCTGGTGACGGGTGCGGGTGAGGCGGACCTGGCCGACTGCCGGATCGACCGCAGTGCCTTCAGCGCGGTCCATCTGGCCGGTACGGCCGTGGGGCGGCTCGCCGACTGCCGGGTGCGCGGCGGCTCCGAACACGGTGTGCACGCCACGGGTGAGGCCCGGATCGAGCTGACCGACTGCGGGATCGCCGACGTCGCGATGACGGGGGTGAGTGTCCAGGAGCGGGCGGTGGCCACGCTGACCGGCTGCCGGGTCGCCGGGTCCGCCGCCGGGATCGGCATCGGCTCGCCCACCGGCAGCACGGTCGCCGACTCCACGGTGACCGGGACGAAGGAGATCGGCGTGCAGGTCGCCAAGGGCGCCGCCGCTTCCCTCGCCGGGATCCGGATCAGCGGTGCCGGGGCGGCCGGGCTGGTGGTCGACGAGGGCGCCGAGGCGACGGTGAACGGTGGCTGGGTCGAGAACTGCGCGGGTTCCGGCGCCGTCGTCTGGACGGGCGCCAGGCCGGAGGTGACCGGGCTGCACATCGACCGGCCGGGCAAGAACGGGGTGTTCCTGGCGGAGGGTGCGGGCGGCACGTTCACCGCGCTCGACGTCACCCGCTCCGGATTCCCCGCCCTGCATGTCGCCGCCGGGGCCGACCCCGTGTTCCGGCACTGCCGGATCCGTGACTGTGCGGAGGCGCTGGGCACCGACGAGGGCGCCAAGCCGGTTCTGGAGGACTGCACGGCCGACGGCAATCCGCTGACCTTCGGCGTTCCGGCCGCGACCCCGGCGAACCGCACCCCCGGGACGGTGCCCTCCCCCAGGTCCGCCAGGTCCGCCGACGACATGGAGGAGCCGGAGGAGGAGAACCTGGAGGACCTGCTCGGCGAACTGCACGAACTGGTCGGCCTGGACCGCGTCAAGCAGGACGTCGGCTCCCTGGTCAAGCTCATGCAGACGGTCCGCCGCCGCGAGGAGGCCGGGCTGCCTGCCCCGCCGCTCAGCCGCCACCTGGTGTTCGCCGGCAACCCCGGCACCGGCAAGACCACGGTGGCCCGCCTCTACGGCCGTCTCCTCAAGGCCCTCGGACTGCTGCGCCGGGGCCATCTGATCGAGGTCGACCGAACGGCACTGGTGGGCGAGTACGTCGGCCACACCGGCCCGAAGACCACCGCCGCCTTCAACCGGGCGCTGGGCGGTGTGCTCTTCATCGACGAGGCCTACTCGCTGGCCCCGGCGCTGGCGGGCAACGACTTCGGCACCGAGGCCGTGGCGACCCTGGTGAAGCTGATGGAGGACCACCGCGACGACGTCGTGGTCATCGCCGCCGGCTACCCCGGTGACATGCACCGCTTCATCGGCTCCAACCCGGGCCTCGCATCCCGCTTCGGCCGCACCCTCCTCTTCGAGGACTACGAGTCCGCCGAACTGGTCTCGATCGTGGAATACCAGGCCGCACAGCACCGCTACGAGCTCACGCCCACGGCCCGCACCGAACTCCTCGCCCTCTTCGAGACGATGCCCCGCGGCGAGGGCTTCGGCAACGGCCGCTCGGCCCGCCAGCTCTTCCAGGAGATGACCGAACGCCAGGCCCAGCGGGTGGCCGAGCTCACCGCCCCGACCTCGGACCAGCTGATCAGCCTGGAAGCCCACGACCTGCCCCAGCCGGTCACGCGCTGACGGGTCTCGCCCGCTGTGGCCCGGCGAACGTCGGGCCGGCAGTGGCCTCCGGTCATGCCCGGTCACTCGGCCCAGGCGGAGTCCTTGATCACCTCGACGAAGTCGCCGCGGCGGAAGCCTGGGACGTAGTGGGCCAGTACGTCGGCCTTGACGTTGCCGAAGGTGGTGTCGGGGCGGTCCTGGATGCCCTCGGTGAAGGCGGCGAGGATCTGGTTCTTGAAGTCCGGGCGCGGGTGCGCCGCGACGACCGCCGCGCGCTGCTCGTCGGTGACCTCGTGATAGCCGATGCCCAGGACGTCCAGCTCGACCCCGCGGGTGACCAGGGCGATCTCGGGTGCCATGTGCAGCGGGATCTCGGGCGTGGTGTGCAGGGCGATGCTCGTCCAGACCCGGTCGGCGGGCTCGCCGGTGATGCCGTGGGCGTGCAGGAAGCGGCGGGCCTCGTCGGCGCCGTCGATCTCGAAGCGCTGGTCGGTGCGGCGCAGGCGCTTGGTCAGCCCGAGGTCGTGGAACATCGCTCCCACGTACAGCAGCTCGGGGTCGAAGGCCAGCGCCAGGGCCCGGCCGCGCAGTGAGCCCCACAGGAAGACCCGCCGGGAGTGGTCGAACACCAGTGGCGTGGCGACATCGCACACCATCTCGGTGGCCTCCCGTACCAGGGCGGTGTCCGGGATCCGTATACCTGCGATCTGTTCGCTCATCGTTCTCAGCCTCCATACCGGATGGGTGATGTGCCTCCAGGGTTGTCCGGAGGTCGTACGCTGGGCCATGTCTCTGCTGCCAGGAAAACCACGGATTCGGACATGGCGCATCGGGTGGGCTTTGTGGTCTTCGAGGGCGTGACCATGCTCGACGTCAGCGGCCCGTCGGAGGTGCTGCACCAGGCTGGCCGGCTCGCCGACCGCTATGAGCTGGTGCTGGTCTCGCCGCGGGGCGGGACGGTCACCACCTCCACCGGGCTGGCGCTGAGCGGCACGGTCCGGGCGGCCGACGCCGGGCCGGTCGACACGGTCCTGGTCGCGGGCGGTGACCGGCTGGCCGAGCGGCCGATCGAGGACGAGCTGCTGGGCGCGGCCCGCGAACTCACCGAGCGGGCGCGCAGGGTCGCCTCGGTGTGCACCGGCGCGTTCGTCCTGGGCGAGCTGGGTCTGCTCGACGGCCGCCGTGCGACGACCCACTGGCGGCACGCGGCCACGTTCGCCCGCCGCTACCCGCGGGTGCGGGTGGAGCCGGACGCCATCCACATCCGCGACGGGCGGTACGTCACCTCGGCGGGCATCAGCGCGGGCATCGACCTCGCCCTCGCCCTGGTGGAGGACGACCACGGCGTCGGCGTGGCCCGGGACATCGCACGGGAACTGGTCGTCTTCCTGCAACGCCCGGGCGGTCAGTCCCAGTTCTCCACGGCCATCACCACCCCGCCGGCCCGCGACGACCTCCTGCGTACGCTGATCGCGTCCGTGCTCGCCGATCCGACCGCCGATCACAGCCTGCCCGTGCTGGCAGCGTCCGCCGCCGTCAGCCCCCGGCATCTGACCCGGCTGTTCCGCGCCGAACTGGGCACCACGCCCGCGCGCTGGGTCGAGAGGGTCCGTCTCGACCGCGCGCAGCAGCTGCTCCTGGAGGGCCACAGCGTCACCTCGGCCGCGCAGCACAGCGGCCTCGGCACCGACGAGACCCTCCGCCGCGCCTTCGCCCGCCACCTGGGTACGACCCCGACCCACTACCGCAGACGCTTCACCACCACCAGCGGCCAGGAGTAGGCACCACCGCTGAGAAGGGCGCGGTCGGCACTGGCCAGGAGCTGGCTCAGGCCGGGGGTGGGTCGGGGTGGTCGATGAGCTGTTCGGACCAGATCGTCTTGCGGTTCTGGCCGTGGCGGCAGCCCCAGCGGGTCCCGAGCCGGGCGACCAGGAACAGGCCGCGTCCTCCCTCGTCGGTCGTGTGGGCACGTCGTAGGCGGGGCTGGGTGCTGCTGGAGTCGGTGACCTCGCAGACCAGCACGTCGTGGCGGATCAGCCGCAGCTCCGTCGGCGGGCGGCCGTAGCGAAGCGCGTTGGTGACCAGTTCGCTGACGATGAGTTCGGTGGTGAAGACGAGGTCCTCCAGCCCCCAGCTGGTGAGTTGGCGCGTTGCCCATGCTCGCGCCTCGGACACGGCGGCCGGATCGGCCGGGATCTCCCAGTGTGCGGTGTCCTCCGCCGGGACGGCGCGGGTGCGGGCCAGGAGCAGGGCCGCGTCGTCGGGCGGCGCTCCGTCCACCAGGTCGGCCAGGAGCGCCCGGCCGGTTTCGTCCAGAGCGCGGTTCGGGCGGCAGGACGCGGCGAGCGCATGGATCAGCCGCCCGAGTCCGTCGTCGGTGTCGTCCGCGCCCGGGCCGATCAGGCCGTCGGTGTACAGCGCCAGGACGCTGCCCGGTGGGAGGTCGATCGTCGTGGTCTCGTACGGCATGCCGCTGAGGGAGAGGGGTGGGCCCGGGGAGATCGGGACGGCTTCCGTGGTCCCGTCGGGCCGGACCAGGACAGGCGGCGGATGCCCGGCACTGGCCATGGCGCAACGGCCGGTAATGGGGTCGTACACCGCGTACAGGCACGTGGCACCGACGATGTCCTGGTCGCCGGACCGGGCCTCCGCCGCGAGGCGCTGGACCAGGTCGGCGATCCGGGTGAGCAGCTCGTCCGGTTCGAGTTCGAGGTCCGCGAGCGTCTGGATGGCTGCGCGCAGGCGGCCCATGGTGACACTGGCGGGTATGCCGTGACCGACCACGTCCCCGGCGACGAGGGCCAGCCGCAGGGAGGGCAGAGCGATGGCGTCGTACCAGTCGCCGCTGATGTCCGCTCCGCCGCCGGCGGGCAGATAGATCCCGGCGGTCTCGGCTGCCGGAGTGTCGGTCGTGGCCGGAGGAAGCAGGCTCTGCTGCAGCGCCACGGCCGCCCGGTGCTCGCGCGTGTACCGGCGGGCGTTGTCGATGGCGAGCGCACCCCGTGAGGCGATCTGCCTCATGAGGTCCGCCTCGTCCTCGGTGAACGGCTCCGACCGGCTGGTGCGCCAGACCACGATGTTGCCGAGGGTGAGGCCGCGGGCGTACAGCGGCGCCACCATCACCGTACGGCCGTCGTGCGGAAGGAGATCCTCGGCCGTGCGCGGGCCGCCGAGCAGGGCGACGAGGTCGTCACGGCCGTAGACGACTGTCCTGCCCTGTTGGGAGCTGCGCAGGAGGGCGTGGTCGGACAGTGGGGGGACATGGTTGCCGGGCCTGATGCCGGCCGGCCATACCGCGGTGGCCGGTGCCAGGGCGGCGGTGCGCAGATGGGGGTCTCCACCGCCCAGCCGCCTGGGTGGTTCGTCGCCGTGGAAGACGGATTTCGCGAGGTCGACCGCCGCGAGGTCTCCGAACGCGGGTACGAGAACGTCCGCGAGTTCCTGCACGGTGCCCACGACATCCAGGGACCCTCCCATCCGCTCGGCCACTTCGCGGGCGAGGTCCAGATGGCGGCGGGCGCGCAGCTGGTCACTGCGGTCGATGTACAGGGCCGCGACCCCTGTGGGGCGTCCGCGCACGTCCTCCAGCCGGAAGGCGGACAGCCACAGCGCGACCCGCCGCGCCGGGTCGTGCCGCCAGCTCACCTGCAGACTGCTGCGGACCACCGGGGCGCCCGTCTCGAGCACCCCGCGCAGTACGGCCTCGAGGTTCTCGGCGTCCTCGGCACACAGCACGTCGCGGAACCGCGCGCCGGGTGGTACCGGACGGCCGTCGGGAGTGCCCGGCGTGGCGTTCGTCTGCACGGTGGCGAGATCGGTGTCGTGCAGAGCGACGGTCATCCGGTTCTGTGCGGACAGTGCGCGCAGAAGCGCCGCGCCGTGCTCATGGTCGGCCAACGGGTGTGCGAGTGCCGCCAGCACGAGGAAGTCCGCCGAGCCGCTCACCCTGGTGATCCGGAAGGTGACGTCGATCGTGCCGCCGTACCGGTGCCACAGCCGTACCCGGCCGGCTGCCGGCGCCTTCGTGGCGCCGCGCGGTTCGTCGGGCAGGCCGGCCACCAGGTCCCGCACGGGGCGGCCGCAGATCTCCTCGGCGGTGAACCCCGTCAGGTCCGCTGCCGCCTCGGTCCACCGCAGCACCGCACCGCGGCCGTCGAGCACGGCGGCTGCCAGGTCCGCGCGGGCGGGTGCCCCGGCGGGCGGGGCGCCGGAGGCGCTCGGCGCCTGCGGGGAGGCGCTCACCGAATCCGTGCCATCGGTACTGTCGGTAGCCATTTCTGCCCTTCCCTGGTAGATCGCGGAGCGACGATTCACTGCGCGACGGTGGTGGGCGGCAGGTCTTGTTCGGCCCAGACGACCTTGCCGTCCACCCCGGAGCGCGAGCCCCATCTGCGCGACAGCCGAGCGACGAGGGAGAGGCCGCGGCCGTGCTCGTCGAAGGCGCCGGGGTGGCGCGGGCGCGGCCGGCCGGTGTCGGTGTCGGAGACCTCACACGTCAGAACCCGGTGCTGGATCAGCCGTAGCCGGCTCGGGCCGTCGGCGTGGCGGATGGCATTGGTGATCAGTTCGCTGACGATCAGCTGGGCGGGCGTCACGAGCGGTTCCAGCCCCCATTCGCTGAGCTGACGGGCGACCAGGTGCCGGGCGGTCGGGACGGTGGCCGGGTCATTGGGCAGGTCCCAGGAGGCGATCTGGGCGGGTTGGAGTACCCGGGTGCGGGCCAGAAGCAGGGTGACGTCGTCGGCCGGAGCCTGGACCGGCAACGTCCGCATCACCCGCGAGCACAGGTCCTCCAGGGATGAGCCGGGTTGTGCCAGGGCGGCGCCCAGGCGGCGGAGGCCGACGTCGATGTCGTCGTCGCGGGACTCGATCAGGCCGTCGGAGTAGAAGGCGAGCAGGCTCCCTTTGGGGAGTTCCAGTTCCACGGACTCGAAGGGGGCCAGGCCGAGACCGAGGCCGAGTGGGGCCCCGGTGGGCAGGTCGAGGACGGTGACCTGGCCCCGCGCGTCGACGATCAGGGGCGGCGGATGCCCGGCCCGCGCCAGCGTGCACTGTCGGGTGACGGGGTCGTAGACGGCGTACAGACAGGTGGCGCCCACCACCGTGGGCACCTCGCCGGAGACGTCGGCGTCTTCGTCGTCCAACCGCCGGACCGTGTCGTCGAGGTGCGCCAGCAGTTGGTCGGGGGGCAGCTCCAGGTCCGCGAGCGTGCGCACGGCGGTGCGCAGTCTGCCCATGGTGGCGGCGGCGTTGATGCCGTGACCCACCACATCGCCGACGACGAGGGCCACCCGGGCGCCGGACAGCTCGATCACGTCGAACCAGTCACCGCCCACGTCGTGGTCCATGTCGGCCGGCACATAGCGCGAGGCGGTCTCGACAGCGGCACCGCCTCGCACGCGGTGAGGGAGCAGCTCGCGTTGCAGGGTGAGGGCGGTGTTGCGTTCGCGCGCGTACCGGAGCGCGTTGTCCAGACAGAGGGCGGCCCGGGTGACGAGTTCCTCGGCGAGGAGCAGGTCGTCCTCCTGGAACGGCGTCTGTTCCGCGGAGCGGCCGAACAGCGCGAGGCCCAGCACGCAGCTGCGGGCACGGATGGGTACGACCATCAGGGAGTGGATGCCGCTGTCCCGGACCTTCTGCGCCCGTACCGGGTCGTGGTCGACCCAGGGGCCGGCATGGGTGTCCAGCACTGGTTCCAGGTGAGAGCTGCCCGTGTGCAGGGCGATGGCGAACGGCGAGGTCGGGTGGGGGTGGATCACCTCTTCGCGGACGAACGGCAGCTTCGGCAGGTCCGGGTCGATGGTGGCGACACCGGCACGGCGCAGCGGCGGTGTGCGGTCGCTCGTCGTGCCGGTCCGCGGCGAGGGCTCCTTGCCGAACGGAACCGACTCGACCAGGTCGACGATGGCGTGGTCGGCCAGCAGGGGCACGGCGAGATCCGCCAGTTCCTGCCCCGTCTGCATGACGTCGAGGGTGCTGCCGATGCGTGTGCTGGCCTCGCTGAGGATGGCCAGGCGCTCGCGTGCCCGCCGGTTGCCGGTGACGTCCACGATCATGGCGCACACGCCCAGGGGCGTGCCGTCCGCGCCTTGGAGGCAGAAGAACGACACCGAGAACGCGTGCTCACGGCGCGGGTCCGCCGGCGGCCACGCCCGGAACTCGTGGACCATGGTCGTGCCGCTCTCCAGCACCTGCCGCAACACCGCCTCGAGCGCTTCGGCCTCGAAGGCGGGCAGTGCGTCCTTCGGGCGGTGTCCGAACCGTTGGTGACGGGGCACGCCGTCGTGACGCTCCATGGCGTCGTTCGCCCAGACACAGCGCAGCTGCGGGTCACGGACGATGACGCCGATCGGTGCGCGGGCAAGGAGCGACTCCCGCACCGGCCCGTCGGCCGCCCCTGAGGACAGGGAACCGATGTCGGTCACGGACACCAGCCACCGGGTGTCGGCGTCCTCCCCCCAGAGCAACGAGATCCGCAGCGTCATGGTGAGCGTGTGGCCGTCGCGGTGGCGGACCGCCACGGTGCCGGACCAGCCGCCCTGGGCCCGGCACTGCTCGGCGAACGCCGAAGTCCTCCCGGCGTCCTCGGGAGGCGGCAGCACGTGTGCGACGGAGCGGCCCACCACCTCCCGGGCCGAGTGCCCCACCAGCTGCTGTGCGGCCTGCGTCCACCCCATCACGGTGCCCTCCGCGTCGACCATCGCTATGGCCGCGTCGGGTATCTCGCGAAGGCCGACGGCAGGCTCGGCGGGTGAGGTGTGGTTGGTCTTCGTCATCGTGGTTCTTCCCATCGGTGCGGAGGTCTGGTCTGCGGCCGTGGGGAGAGGCGATGTCCGATGGAGCGGCCCACAGCGCGACGCATGTCCGTTTGGGGCCACTTCGCCCAGTTCTGATGAAATAGTCAGATACGTAGGCCCATCCGTCAAGTTCTTCAGGTTTGACCGAATAATCAGAAACCGGGTGGACGGGGGATGGCGGCAATGTGATGATGAAAACATCACAATTGCTGCTGTCATACGCTGGTGATGAAGATGTCAGGATCACTCAGGAATCGCTTCGAACGCCGGCGCTCCGAGACGCGACGGGCTCTCGTCCGCGCCGCGCGGGCGATCCTGGCCGAGTCCGGGGACGCCGGCACCAGCATCCGGGCCATCGCGGAGCTCGCGGACGTGGGCTTCGGCTCCTTCTACAACCACTTCCCCTGCAAGCCGGACCTGTTCGACGCGGCTGTGGCCGACGCCCTGGAGGAGTACGCCCAGGCCATTGACGAGCGTCTGCACGGCCTCGACGACCCGGCCGAGCGTCTCGCCGGCGGCGTGCGGATCAGCGCCCGCATGGCTGGGGCCCACCCGGAGATCATGCGCATCCTGTGCCACAGCGGGCTCGGCCGCATATACGCCGGCCGAGGACTGGCTCCGCGCGCGAGGCGCGAAGTGGAGCGGGGCATGGCCTCGGGCCGCTTCACCGTGGTCGACCCGGTCGTCGTACTGGTCGCGGTGAACGGCAACCTGCTGGCGCTCCTGGAGCTGTGGTTCACCGGGCCCGAGGTGGACAGCGGGCGGGCCTCGGACAGCATGGCCGAGATGCTCCTGCACATGCTCGGCCTCTCCGTGGACGAGGCCCGCGACATCGCCCGGCGCCCCCTTCCCGCCACGGCGTGAGGAGGGCGCGGGTTCCCACGTGGCTTCACATGTCGATGAGCAGGTGGCGGGGGCCGCGGAGCATGGCGTTCTGCCGGTAGGGGGGCGGGTCCTCGACCAGGCGTGCGGTGCCCAGATGCGGGAGCAGGGCGCCGAGTGCGGAGTAGGCCTCCACACGGGCCAGGGGCGCGCCGTAGCAGTAGTGGATACCGCTGCAGAAGCCGAGGTGCTCGTTGTCGGGGCGGGTGGGGTCGAACCGGTCGGGCTCGTGGAACCGCAGGGGGTCGCGGTTGCCCGAAGCCAGCACCAGGATGACGGAGGTGCCCTGGGCGATCGGGGTGCCGGCGATCTCGATGTCCTCACGCGGGAGGCGTTCGCGCATGTGGACCGGGGGTTCGTAGCGCAGGAACTCCTCCACCGCCCGGGGCATCAGGTCCGGTTCGCGGCGCAGGTGGTCCAGCTGCTCGGGTTGGCGCAGCAGGGTGAGCACGCCGTTGGTGATCAGGTTGACCGTGGTCTCGTGTCCGGCGATGAGGAGCAGGATGCCGGTTTCCGCGAGTTCCTCCTGGGTGAGCCGCAGGTTCGGGTCCGGCTCGTTGACGAACGCGGAGAGCATGTCGTCGCTCGGATTGCCGCGGCGCTGTTCGGCGAGGTTCAGCAGGTAGCCACCCATCTCGGTCCGTGCCTGGTCACCGGCCTTGTCGGCCTCGGTGGTGTCCTCGTCGGGCCTGACATCGGCGGCCGCGACGATAGCGTCGGACCAGGCCCGGAAGAGCGGCTCGTCCTCGCGCGGCACGCCGAGCAGACGGCAGATCACCGTGACGGGCAGCGGGTAGGCGAAGTCGTCGACGATGTCGAACTGCCGGCCGGCTTCGAAGGGTGCCAGCAGTTCCTTGGTGATCCGGTCGATCTCGCCGCGCATGCCGTCGATGCGACCGGGGCAGTGCGGGGGTCCGAACGGTCGCATGGCCAGGGTGCGCAGCCTGTGGTGTTCCGGGTCGTCGAGCCGCAGGAACGGCGGCTTGTGGGTCACCTCGCCACGGATACGGGGATCGACACTCATCCGTGGGTCGTGGAGCAGATTGGCGACCTGGTGGTAGCCGCCGACGAGATAACTTCCGTCCGCCTGCCGGACCACGGGTCCGGCCTCGCGGAGTTCCGCGTACAGCGGGTAGGGGTCGGGGCGGCTGGCGTAGTCGGTGATCCGCGCCAGAAGGGTCTCGGAGTCCATGGTGGCTCCTCATGGTGGGAGTCGTGGGACGGGCCGCGGATCAGCGCGTGGGCGGTACCACGGTCAGCCGGCGGTCGGGCAGATATCCGGTGAGCGCCACGGTGGGGCCGTGGGAGAGCACGGAAGGATCCGGCACGGCGGACGGGATCGGGACGTCGGCCGCTATCGCCCGGTCCGCCGCGCCGGGCGGGGGCGGGAACGCAGCGCCCGTCTCGATCAGATGCCGGTAGTACACGAGCGACTTCGCCATGTCGACGGTGACGGCGGCGGTGACCCGCCCCTGGTAGCCGTAGACCATCGCCAGACGGCGTGCCTCAAGGGAGCCCTGGGCGATGACCACGTAGTCGGAGTAGGTGGGCACGCCCACCGACTTGATGTTGAGCCCGAACTGGGTCGACCAGAACGTCGGGATGGCCAGGTGCGGGCGCTGCAGGGGCCCCGGATTGAGCATGTTGTAGGCCGCCACCTCGGCCTGCTCCACCGCGTTGCCCCAGTGCTCCAGGGAGAGCATCTGGTAGCCGAACAGCGGGTGCGGGAAGCGGGAGACGTCACCGGCCACGAAGACGTCGTCGGTGACGATGCCGTACATGGTGAAGGCCCGGCACCCGGCGTCGCAGGCGATCCCACGCGGGCCCGACGCCAGCCCGGAGTCCGCCAGCCACTCCACGTTGCGGATCGCGCCCAGCGCCACGACGCACACGTCCGCCTCGACACGCCTGCCGTCGGACAGCTCCGCGCCTGTGAAGCTGCCGTTGCCGT
Organism: Streptomyces sp. NPDC005866; assembly: GCF_040629895.1. NCBI lineage: Bacteria > Bacillati > Actinomycetota > Actinomycetes > Kitasatosporales > Streptomycetaceae > Streptomyces > Streptomyces sp. NPDC005866. Next base: position 72,283 of record NZ_JBEXWP010000014.1, on the reverse strand, counting down.
TCAGGGCGGTGACCGTCACCCCCGTGCGCAGGTCCACGCCGTGGTTGCGGTGCATGACGGCCGCGAGCTTCGACAGGGTGCCGCCCAGGGCTCCCACCAGGGGTGCCGGGCCCCGCTCGGCGACCGTCACCTCCAGCCCCAGTTCACGGCAGGCCGAGGCGATCTCCGAGCCGGTGAAGCCGCCGCCGATCACCAGCACCCGCTTCGGACCGGCGGCCAGCCGCTCCGCCAGACCTGCGCCGTCCTCCCACGTCCGCAGGGTGAACACCCCGTCCAGGGCGCCCTCCTCCGGGTTGGGCCAGGGCCGCGCCCGGGTTCCGGTGGCGATCAGGAGCCGGTCGTAGGGCAGCGACTCCCCGTCCTCCAGGGACACCCGTTTCGCCAGCAGGTCCACACCGGTGGCACGTACGCCGAGGCGCCACTCGGCGTCCGGGTCCCGGCGCATCGGCAGCCCGGTGGTCTCCGCCGTGGCCTGCCCGAGCAGCACCTGCTTGGACAGCGGCGGCCGGTCATAAGGCGGGTGGGGTTCGTCCCCGACCACGGTCAGCGAGCCGGTGAAGCCCTCTTCACGCAGCGCCTCCGCGGCCCGCAGCCCCGCCAGCGACGCACCGACGATGACGATACGACCGTCCTTGAGGTCAGCGGGCACCGGTGGTCACCTCTTCCCCCAGGAGGATGGCCTGGACCGGGCACGCGGCCGCGGCCTCACGTACGCGTTCCACCTGGTCGTCGGGCACAGCAGTGGCGTACAGCAGTCCCTCCTCGCCGTGCAGCTCGAAAACCGCCGGCGCGAGGAACACGCACTGCGCATAGCCCTGGCAGCGCGCGAGGTCGACAACGGTCCGCATCTTCACCACTTCCTCCGTTGTCACGCCCCCCCTCGTCTCCAGCATGAGGCGGGTTCCGGACCCACGCACGGCCACCCAGGGTGCGGAGACCGAGAGCTCGTCAGTTCCATACGACGTATGGTAATACTGGACGCACGCTTCCATACAACGTATGGAAAAGCTTGTTCGACCACGCCGGCCGTCTCACATCGCGTGCTCAACAGCCGATGACGCGGACCGCGCCAACCGGAAGGAAAGACCATGAAGAACCTCACGAAGCGCATCGCCGTCACCGTGTCCTCTGTAGCGGTCGCGGGTGCAGCCGTTCTCGGTGCCGGGGGCACCGCGTCCGCCGCGACGACCGCGACCGCGCCCGTCGAGCACCCTGGCGTCAGCGTCAGGGCCGACGACCACCGCTGGGACCACGGTGTCGGCTACCTGCTCGAACAGGGCTACTCCTGGGACGCGGTCCACGGCTGGCACCAGGACGACCGCGCCGCCGATTCGGCCTCGCGCGGTCACGACGGTCACCTCCACCGCTCGTACGGTGAAGGACGCGACTGGCCGTCCGGCGACTGGTACCGGCACGACGGCCTGGACGGGCACCACCTCGACCGGAATGACGGTCACCGGTGAGCCGCGCAGCTCGTGTCGGTAGGTCCCGTTTCGCTGCCGGCCCGGTGGCGGAGCGCAGCCGAGGCCGAGGCAGCCTGCCGGCACAAAGGCGAGGGGACTTTTTGGCTCGGCGGACCCAGAACTGCCGCAGGCGGGGGCCGTTCACTCGACGTCGTGGGTGGCGGGAGTCGGCCACTTGGCCCGCCCACTCGGGCACTGCCCGGTGCCATGTCCGCGGCCCACGCGAACCACATGTGAGGTGATCATGGAAGACATCGTCGGCACCTGGGTCCTGGAGGACTTCACGGTCGAACAGGGAGGAGTGACCTCCCACCCCCTCGGGGAACGTCCCGGCGGCATGCTCCTCTACACGGCGAACGGCTGGATGAGCGCCCTGCTCACGGCCGACCCCGGCCGTGGTGTGCGTGCCTCCGGGCTGCCGGAGATCGCCGGCGGGACCGTGGCGTACGCCGGGCCCTGGGAGCGCACACCGGACGGAGCGGTACTTCATCACGTCCAGGTCAGCCACCACGGGGAATGGGTGGGGACGGTCCTTGAACGCAGCGTCCGGTTCACCCGGGAAGGCCTTGAACTGACGGCCGTCGCGACGGGCGGCACCCGGGCGGTCCTGCGCTGGCGTCGGCCGGTGGCCTGACCGGCCAGGACCGGCATTCTCTGCACGGCACATCGGGGCGCGACCTACAGGGTTTGCGCGATCTCCAGTGCCAGGCGCAGTTCCAGTGAGCTGTAGGCGTCGTCCGACGTGGGCAGCATCCTGCGCGGCTGGGAGGCCGTGGACATCGACCAGGACGCCACCTCGGTGCGCCTCACGGTCGCGGAGAGCGCCGGAGACACGCCGCTCATGCGCGACGGCGTACGCCGGCACCTGCAGGCCGCCTACCTGATCGGCTGCGACGGCGCGAACAGCTTCGTCCGCTCCCGCATGGGCACCTCCATGACCGACCTCGGCTTCCACTACGACTGGCTCGTCGTCGACGTGATTCCCCGCGACCGGGACCGCGTGTGGTCGCCGCGCAACCTGCAGGCGTGCGATCCGGCGCGGCCGAGCACGGTCGTCTCCGGCGGACCGGGCCGCCGCCGCTGGGAGTTCATGCGACTGCCCGGTGAGAGCATGGCCGAACTCAACCGGCCCGAGACCGCGTGGAAGTTCCTGGAACCCTGGGACATGCACCCCGGCAACGCCACCCTGGAGCGCCACACCGTCTACACCTTCCAGGCCCGCTGGGCCGACTCCTGGCGCGCGGGCAGGCTGCTGCTGGCCGGTGACGCGGCCCACCAGATGCCCCCGTTCGCCGGGCAGGGCATGTGCTCGGGCATCCGGGACCTCGCCAACCTGACCTGGAAGCTCGACCTGGTGATGTCCGGGCGGGCCGGCGCGGACCTGCTGGACACCTACACGGTCGAACGGTCCCAGCACCTGCAGCATGCGATCCGGGCGTCGATGTACCTCGGCAGGATCATCTGCGAGCCGGACCCGGTCGCGGCCGAGGAACGTGACGCCCGCCTGCTCGCCGAGCAGAGCGACCCGGACGCCTTCGTGCCGCACCGCCCCCTGACCGTCGGCCTGCTGGCCTGCGACGCCACCGGTGCGCCGGTGGGGCCGGCCGGGGAGCTCGGGCCGCAGGGACGCGTGCGCCATCGGATCCGTACCGGCCTGTTCGACCAGGCCGTCGGTACCGGGTTCACCCTCCTGGCCACCCGGGACTCGCGTGAGGTCCTCGACGAGGACGCCCTGGCCTGGTGCGAGCGGATCGGGATCCGCCTGCTGCGGGTCACCGACGACCAGGCGGCACACGGGCCGGCCGATGTCATCGACGTGGACGGCACCTACCTGCGCTACCTGGCCCGGACCGGGCGACAGGCCCTGCTGCTGCGCCCCGACCACTACGTCTTCGGCGGCGCCGTCGGCATGGCGGACGTGCCGCGCCTGGTGGCCACGTTCCGTGGCCTGCTGCCCCAGGAAGACGACGGCACGCGGGACGCCGTATCAACCGGAGTGCGGGTGATGTGACCGACTGGGGGTGTCAATCGGGAGGCCGGAGGGCATCCGCGCCGGCGGATGCCCTCCGGCCTCCCTCAGCAGCCACCTGACCGCACGACCTCTCCGTGCTCAGCGCCGCTGCCTCTTCATCTACGCGCTGCAGCCCTCAACGGCCCGCGCCTTGGCCGTCACGCTCGGCGGCGAGCCGGCCTTCCAGGCCCGTGATGATCGTGTCCAGGACCAGGCGGAAGATGCGGTCCTCATCGGGGCCTGGATTCATGTGGCCGTTCTCGTCGGCGGTGGGGACGGTGGGCGGCTTGATGTTCGCCCACTGGCGGAGCGCGCCGTTGAGTTCCGCGGTGAGGACACCGGTGACGACGGCGCTCACCGCAGCAGACGTCTCCGGGATCTCGGAGCGCGGTACCCCGGCGGCGGCCAGGATCGCGGTGAGCGTCGCCAGGAACGGGTCCTCCGGCTGGATGAAGTCCGGCTGGTGGCTGAAGGAGTAGGCCATGAGCTTGGGGTGACGGTGCGCCAGCGTCCGGAAGTCCGTGGCGAGCAGACGGATGCGCTCCTGCCAGGGAGCGTCCTCCAGCGTCACGGTGCGGAACTGGGTGCCGACCACCCTCGCCACACCGCGCAGCACAGCCTCCTTGTTCGGCACGTGGTGGTACAGCGACATCGGGTTGGCATCCAGCTCGGTCGCGAGTTTGCGCATGGTGAGCGCCTCGACCCCGTCCGCGTCGATGAGCCGCAGCGCGGCGGTGTAGATCCCTGCCTCGGTCAGAGGCACGTCCCTCTTCCTGGTTCCCCGCGGGGGGCGCTTGGGCTTTTCCATACCTCGTACGATATCAGTTTCGTACGACGTACGGAAAGGAGCCCGATCACATCGGTCGCGCCTCGGACCGGACTTGCGCTCGCATTTCCATACATCGTATGGTACCAATTCCATACGACGTATGTTTCTGTGGTGCACCGCGGCATCGACCGGCGCCCTTGCCCATCTCCTCCACCCAAAGGAGCAAGCCATGACCACGCACTCCGCGAACGACCTCCGCCCCATCCGCTCCCCGCGCGGGATCCCGCTCCTCGGCCACACGCCGCAGATCCCGGACACCAACCCGATCGAGTACTTCGGTGAGCTCTCCAAGCAGTTCCCCGAGGGCATCTACGGCATGGACATCGCCGGGCATGAGCAGGTCTTCGTCTACGACCCGGACCTGGTGGCCGAGGTCTGTGACGAGACGCGGTTCTTCAAGCAGATCGACAAGACGCCGCTCTACCACGTCCGGGACTTCGCGGGTGCGGGACTGTTCACCGCCCACCAGTACGAAGAGGAATGGGGGATGGCGCACCGGATCCTCCTGCCGGCCTTCAGCCAGCGGGCCATGAGGAACTACTACGGCCAGATGCTGGAGATCGCCCAGAACCTGGCGGGCAAGTGGGGGCGCAGGGAGGGCCAGCCGGTCAACATCACCGACGACTACACCCGGCTCACCCTGGACACCATCGCCCTGTCCGGGTTCGGCTACCGGTTCCAGTCCTTCGACAAGGAGGAGCTGCACCCCTTCCTCAGTGCACTGCTGGAGTCGCTGGTGGAGTCGCTGCGGCGCTCGCAGGAGCTGCCGATGATGACCAAGCTCCGCAAGGCCGATGCCAGGAAGTACGGCGAGAACATCCGGCTGATGCAGGACCTGGTCGAGAGCGTGATCAAGGAACGCCGCGAGGGCAGGTCCAGCGGTGAGGAGGACCTGCTGGGCCTGATGCTGGAGGCCAGCGACCCGCAGACGGGCAAGTCGCTGGACGTCGACAACGTCCGTGACCAGGTGCTGACGTTCCTCATCGCCGGTCACGAGACCACCAGTGGTCTGCTGTCGTTCGCCACGTACTCGCTGATGCGCAACCCGTCCGTGCTGGCCCAGGCGTATGCCGAGGTGGACCGTCTGCTGCCCGGCGACACCGTCCCGGACTACGACACGATCATGCAGCTGGACGTCATCCCGCGCGTCCTGGAGGAGACCCTGCGGCTGTGGGCTCCCATCCCGTCGATCGGCAAGGCCCCGCTGGAGGACACCGTCCTCGGCGGCCGCTACGAGTTGAAGAAGGGCACGCGGGTCAACATCCTCATGGGCCCGCTGCACACCCACCCCAAGGCCTGGGAGCGGCCGCACGACTTCGACATCGACCGCTGGCTGCCGGAGAACCGCGTCCAGCACCACCCGCACGCCTACAAGTCCTTCGGCAACGGCGTGCGTGCCTGCATCGGCCGCCAGTTCGCGCTTGTCGAGGCCCGTCTGGCCGTAGCGCTGATACTGCAGAAGTTCAAGTTCTCCGACACCACCGACTACAAGATGGACCCCCTGGAGACGCTGACCCGCAAGCCCAGCGGCTTCCAGTTGGTCGTGGGCAGGCGTCAGGAGCACGAGCGCACCGTGTTCGGCACCGCCGACCTGCAGACCGATGACACGCAGCAGCAGGCCGCCGTCAGCGGCGTCGGGGTCAACCTCACCGTCGCCTACGGCTCCAGCCTGGGCTCCTGCGAGGACCTGGCACACGCGATCGCCGACCGCGCTGAGCGCTCCGGCTTCGGCACCACGCTGATCAGCCTGGACGCGCTGGGCGACAACCTGCCCACCGAGGGCCTGCTCGCCGTCGTCGCCGCCAGCTACAACGGCAAGGCCCCCGACAATGCCCAGCGCTTCGACGACCTGCTCGCCGCCGGGCTGCCCGAGGGCTCGCTGTCCAACGTGCGGTTCGCGCTGCTGGGCGCCGGCAACACCCAGTGGGTCGCCACCTACCAGGCCTTCCCCAGGCGGATCGAGGAAGGCCTCCTGGCCGCCGGTGCCACCCCCGTCATCGAGCGCGGCATCGCCGACGCCGCCGGTGACTTCGACGGTATGGCCACCCGTTGGCTGGACACCCTGTGGGCCACCCTCGCCGAGGAGTACGCCGCCGACACCTCGGAAGCGAGTGGCCCGCGCTACCAGGTGCAGCTGCTGACCGAAGCGGACGTACGCCCCGCGATCGTCTCCGAGCAGGCCTACCCGCTGACCGTGGTGGCCAACGAGGAACTCGTGGCCGACGCCACCGGCCTGTGGGACTTCAGCATCGAACCGCCGCGCCCGTCCGCGAAGTCCATCACCATCGAGCTGCCCGAGGGTGTCACCTACGACACCGGCAACCACCTCGCCGTCTTCGCCAAGAACGAGCCCCCGCTGGTAGACCGCGCGCTGGCACGGCTCGGCGTCGACCGCGACCAGGTGCTCCGCCTGGACCAGCCCGCAGGCGGCCGCACCCACCTGCCCGTGGGCGCGCCCGTCACCGCCGGACTGCTGTTCAGCGAGTTCCTGGAACTCCAGGACGTGGCCACCCGCTCCCAGATCCAGACCCTGTCCGAGTACACCCAGTGCCCGTGGACCCGGCCGCAACTGCAGGCCTACGTCGCCGACACCGACGAAGCCGAGGAGCGCTACCAGAAGGACGTCCTCGGCAAGCGGGTCTCGGTGCTGAGCCTGCTGGAGCGCTTCCCCGCGGTCGAACTTCCGCTGGCCGTCTTCCTGGAGATGACGGGACCGATCCGGCCCCGCTTCTACTCCATCTCCTCCGCCCCGCTGGCCAACCCGCGCCATGTCCGCCTGACCGTGGGCCTGCTGGAGGGCCCCGCCCTGTCCGGCGACGGGCGGTACCGCGGCACCTGCTCCTCCTACATCGCGGGCCTGGAACCCGGTGACGTCGTCTACGGCTATGTCCGCGTGCCCTCCCCCACCTTCGCCCCGCCGGCGGACCCCGCCACACCGCTGATCCTCGTCGGCCCCGGCACCGGCATCGCGCCGCTGCGCGGCTTCCTGGAGGAGCGCGCCCAGCAGCACGAGAGCGGCACGCAGGTGGGCCTGTCGCAGGTGTTCGTCGGCTGCCGCCACCCGGAGCACGACTACTTCTACCGCCAGGAGATGCAGGACTGGGAGCAGGCCGGGATCGCCCAGGTGCACACCGCCTACTCCGCGGTGACCGGCCACCCGGCCCGGTTCGTGCAGAACGCCATCGCCAACTCCGCCGAGACGGTGTGGCAGGCGATCCAGGACGGCGCGTACATCTACGTGTGCGGTGACGGCCGCCGCATGGCACCCGCCGTGCGCGAGGCCCTCGCCGCGGTCTACCGCGAGCGGACCGGCGGCGACGACGAGGCCGCTCAGCAGTGGCTCGCCCAGCTCGAGGCGGACGAGCGCTACCAGCAGGACGTCTTCGCCTGACCTCCTGCCCCCGGACACCGGGAGGCGTGCGGCCTGTCCTGCCGCCCCGCACGCCTCCCGGCCATCACAAGCCCGTCAGGGACTCATGGCACCGCTCGGCCCGCATCGCCGGAAGTGCCGCTCACAGAAAGCAGATGACCATGGACACCATGCTCGCCGGTCGCTTCCACCTGGACAGCAAGAAGTTCGTCGTGGAGGAGGTCCCCGTCCCGGTGCCCGGTCCGGGCGAGGTCCTCATCGAGGTCAAGGCCGCCGGCGTCTGCCTCTCCGACGTCCACCTGATCGACGGCTCTCTCGTCCCGCTGTTCGCCACCTCCGACACGGTCACCGTCGGCCACGAGGTCTCCGGTGTGATCCACACCCTCGGCCCCGGCCTCAAACGCGGCCTGACCGTCGGCAGCCGCGTCACTCTGGAGGCCGGCAAGACCTGCGGCCAGTGCGCCGGCTGCGTGCGCCGCCGCCCCTGCACCCAGATGCTCACCGCCGGCTTCGACTACGACGGCGGCTGGGCCCAGTACACCGTCGCCCGCGAGGACACCCTCATCCCCATCCCCGACAGCCTCCCCTACGACCAGGCGCGATCATCCCCGACGCGGTGTCCACCCCTTACTCCGCCGTCGTCACCACCGCAGGCGTCCGTCCCGCCCAGTCCGTGGGCGTGTGGGGCGTGGGCGGAGTCGGCGCGCACAACGTCCGCGCCGCCCGCCTGGTCGGCGCCGCGCCGATCATCGCCGTCGACCCGCTGCCCGGCGCCCGGGAGCGCGCCCTGGCCTTCGGCGCGGACTTCGCCCTGGACCCGGCCGCCCCCGCCTTCGCCGACCAGGTACGCGCGGCCACCGGCGGACGCGGCCTGGACTTCGCCTTCGACTGCGCCGGCGTGCCCGCGGTACGCGAGCAGGCCGCCTCCGTGCTCGGCCTGGGCGGCGCCCTGATCCCGGTGGGCATCACACCCAGGCCGCTCACCATCACCGAGGGCCTGACCTTCAACTACCTGCAGAAGCAGGTACGGGGACACTACGGCAGCTCATCCGAGTCCGTCTCCGAGCTGGTGCGGCTGGCCCCCAACAGCCGCCTGGACCTGGCCCCCTCCATCACCGACCACATACCGCTGGCCGACGCCCCCGATGCCGTCAACCGGCTGGCGAACAAGATCGGCCACCCGATCCGCCTCATCCTCGTCCCCTGACACCCGTTCAGTGGGACATCACAGCCACCTCGGGCAGGGGTGAGTGGGCGCCGGTGCTTGAGGGAGCACCGGCGCCCACGGTTATTCGCCCCCCGGCTCCGCACAGCGGGCCCCCTCGGTTCTTCACAGCCACCCGCGCCGGACCGCCTGCGCGCCCGCCTGGAATCGGCTCGTCGCCCCCAGGCGTGCGGTCAGGTCGGTGCTCCGGCGGCGCAGCGTGCGTTCGCTGAGGCCGAGTTGGCGGGCTATGGTCTCGTCCTTCAGCCCGGGCGTGGAGCAGGTGGAGCAGAGCACGGTCGGCCTGCCCGAGGTCGGGATGGTCTTCCGGTTCGTGCGGCTCCTGGGCCTCGCTGCCGAACACGGGGGTGGCCCGCTGCCAGCTCGCCTCGAAGAGTTCGACGAGGGCGTCGCACAGCGGTGACCGGTGAACGAGGGCGGCAGTGCTGCGCAGGCCGTCGGCGCCGGCGGTGAGCGGAACGAGAGCATCGCGGCGGTCGAAGACCAGCATTTTCAGCGGCACATGGCTGGCGCTGATGCCCCCGGTCTCCGCGAGGATCTGCCGGGCCGCGCGGACGAGCGCCTGCCGGGTTTCGGCACGTCGCCGCTCGAAGCGGTTCCTGGGCGGGGCTGACATCGGCATACGCCGAGTGTAACGACCGATGCGATGGATCTGCCATTACTGATGAGATCATCAATTATTTGGGTTCACCCTATTGACGATGGGTACCGGCAAAGTTGATGATTTCCTCATTACGGCAGTGTTGCTTGGAGGACACCATGTCCCACATCCCCGTTAACAGAGCCGATCTCCAGACGCCTCACCAAGATCTCCACAGCGAGGTGGGCGCCCTGCGGGGCGAGCACCCCGGACGCGCACGCAACCCGGTCATCAAGGTCACGGACCTGGCATGGCTGGAGTTCGAGAAGCCGGACCTGGAGCGGGCCGAGGTGTTCGCACGTGACTTCGGATTCGCGATCGCCGCCCGCACTGAGCGGGAACTGTGGCTGCGCGGCACGTTCGCGGGCTCACCCTGCATGGTCATCCGGAGGGGCCCGGCCTCCCGGTTCATCGGGCCGGCGTTCCGCGCGGCCGAAGGAGCCGATCTCGACCGGCTCGCCCGCGCCACCGGCGGTACGGTCCAGGACATCGGCGTACCCGGTGGCGGACAGTCGGTCGCCCTGCTCGACCCTTCGGGCTTCCCGGTCCGGGTCGTGCACTGCGCGGAACAGCTGCCCGCGCTGCCGGAGCAGCCGCCGCTCATCCTCAACACCGGCACCGAGACCCGCCGTACGAACGCCACCCAGCGACCGCCCCGCGAGCCCTCGCGTATCCAGCGGCTCGGGCACGTGGTGCTGGAGACCCGCGTGTTCCTGCGGGCCCTGAACTGGTACCTGGACACCCTCGGGCTGATCGTGTCCGACTTCCTCTTCCTCGACGGGCAGCGCGGTCGCGGCCCGACCATGGCGTTCATCCGCTGCGACCAGGGCAGCCTGGCCGTGGACCACCACACCCTGGCCCTGCACCTGGGGCCCGGCACCGGTTACGTCCACTCCGCCTACCAGGTGACCGACCTGGACGCGATCGCCGTCGGCGGGGAGTACCTGACCGAGCGCGGCTACCGGCGCAGCTGGGGCATCGGCCGGCACATCCAGGGCAGCCAGCTCTTCGACTACTGGCGCGACCCCGACCACTTCATGCTGGAGCACTTCGCCGACGGCGACCTGTTCTCCTGCGACGTCGAGCCCGGCTGGGCGCCGATGTCGGCGAGCGGCCTGGCCCAGTGGGGCCCGCCGGTCACCCGCGACTTCCTGGGCGCCGGCCCGTCCCCCGCCAAGCTCCGCGAGGTCATGACGGCCCTGCGCGGCGACAACGAACTCGACCCGGCACGGCTGCTGGGCCTGATGAAAGCGATGAGCTCATGAGCACCAATGTTCTGCGTACCACGGACGGCTGGTGGGTCGTACGCGGCGAGCGCGCCGTCCGCGTCGAGACCAAGGCGGTCACCACCGCCGAGCTGCTCGCCGACCGGGACGCGGTCCGCGAGGCCGCCGCGTCCGCCGAGACCGGCACGCCCGTCGCCGACCTGGTGGCCCTGCCTCCGGTCACCACCCCCTGCCGGGTGGTCGCCCAGATGGTCAACTACCGTAGTCACGCCCGCGATTCGGGCTTCCGCGGTGACATCCCGCCCACCTTCTTCCGCAAGGCGTCCGGCTCGGTGAGCGGCCCGTACGACACGATCGTCCGCCCCGCGCATGTGAACTTCCTCGACTACGAGGTGGAACTGGGCCTCGTCCTGGGCGCCCCCTTGCCGGTGGGCACCGTCGTGGGCGAGCGGGACCTGCCGCGTTACGTCGCCGGGCTGGTCATCACCAACGACGTCAGCGCCCGCGACGTGCAGCTGACCAAGACCCAGTTCTACGAGAGCAAGTCCTACCCGACCTTCACGCCCACGGGGCCGTACCTGGCCCTGCTGGACCCCGAGGACTTCGACCGCCTGCTCGACCTGCGGCTGCGGCTGTCGGTCAACGGCGTATCGCGCCAGGACCGCACGCTCGCCGACATGATCGTGCGGCCCGCGCAGGCGCTGACCCTGCTCGCTCGCTTCCAGACCCTGGATCCGGGCGACCTGCTGCTGACCGGCACGCCCGGCGGCACGGCTCTCAAGGCTCCGCCCAGGCCGGTCGAGAAGATCAGCGCACTGCTGCCGCCCGCGGTGAAGTGGAAGGCGTTCTTCAAGAGCCAGGCCAAGAACCCCCGTTATCTGCGCAGCGGTGACATCATCACCGCCACGATCGCCACCCCGGACGGGCGGATCGACCTCGGCGAGCAGCGGACCCCCGTGACGGACGCGAGGTGAGCGCCGCCTCCCGGAGACCAGTAGTCATCGTCGGCGCGGGGCCCGTAGGCGTCCTGGCCGCCCTGCTGCTCGCCCGGCGCGGAGTTCGCAGTCTCCTTCTCGAACGCCACCGGGACGTCTACCCCCTGCCGCGCGCCGTCGTCGTGGACGACGAGGTCCGCCGGATCCTGCAGCGCGTCGGCGTCCACGAGGAGTTCGCCGCCATCGCCCGACCGGCCCGCGGACTGCGGCTGCTGGACGCCCGGCACCGCGTGATCGTCGAGTTCGCGCGGTCCGCACACGGACACCACGGCTTCCCCCAGACCAGCATGTTCGACCAGCCCGAGCTGGAACGCCTGCTGCGCGACGCCCTGGCGCGCCGCCCGGAGTGCGAGCTGCGCGGCGGGGTGGAGGTCGTGTCCGTCAGCCAGGACACCGACGGATCGCACCGTCCGGCGGGCCCCGTCCGGGTCACCTTCCGCCCCGACGGCAGCGACGAGGACGAACACGTGTGGGCCGACGCCGTCCTCGGCTGCGACGGCGCGGGCAGTGTCACTCGAGACGCCATCGGCGCTGCGTGGCAGGACCTGCGCTTCGAGGAGAGCTGGAGGGTCATCGACGTGCGCACCGGCCGCCGGTTGCGCACTTGGGAGGGCGCCGAGCAGATCTGCTGCCCCACCCGGCCGGCCACCTTCATGCGGGTCGGCGAGGACCGCTACCGCTGGGAGTTCCGGCTGCCCGAGAACGAGCAGCTGGACGGCCCGGACGGGCGGGAGCGCCTGCGCGAACTCGTCGCCCCCTGGGTGGACCTGCCGCCATACGACGCCACGGACGACGACTTCGAGGTGATCCGGCAGGCGCAGTACACCTTCCGTGCCCGCCTCGCCGACCGGTGGCGCCGGGGACGCGTCTTCCTGCTGGGCGACGCCGCCCACCTCACCCCGCCCTTCATCGGGCAGGGGCTGTGCGCGGGCCTGCGCGACGCCCACAACCTCACCTGGAAACTGGCCCGCGTACTCCAACAGGGCGCGGACGAACGGCTGCTGGAGACCTACGAGCAGGAGCGCAAGCCGCACACCCGCCACATGATCCGCGTCGCGGTCGCCGTCGGCTGGGCGATGACCGGCGGACAGGACCGCGGCGCGGCACTCCGCCGGGCCGTCGTGGGCGCGGCCTGCCGCATCCCCGGCGTGACCTCGACGGTGAGCCGCGACCTCAGCCCCGCGCTGGCCTCCGGTCCCCTGGTACGGCGCCGTCCCGGGCTGACCGTCCGGGCGCTGGCCGGCACCTTCTGTCCGCAGCCCTGGGTGATCGTCGATGCCAGGCGAGTGCGTCTGGACGACGTCCTCGGGGACGGCTTCGCCGTACTGACCGCTGTGCCGCCCACCGCGCGGATGACGGCCGTGGCTTCGGCTCTGGGCGCGTCCACGGTCCGCCTCGACGCACTGGGCGACGCCGGCACTCTCGCCGCCTGGCTGGGACGCGGCCGGGCCGACGCCGTCCTGCTGCGCCCGGACCGCGTCGTACTGGACACCGTCCCCGCCGGCACCGGCGGCTTCACCGACACCGTCGCCTGGGCACCGCTGCTGCACACGGCCCGTCGCCCCGCCGGTTCGCTGACGAGGAGCACCACACCATGACCACCCCGCACCCCACGCCGTATCCGCAGCCGTTCCTCTCGCCCGACCCGCGGGCGGCCGCCGCCAGTCGCATCGCGGACTTCGCCCGATGGGCCGCCCGTCACCGGGGCGCCGAAGCCGTCCAGGACCCCACCGACTACCCGGCCCTGCACCGCTGGTCCGTCACCGACCTGGAAGGTTTCTGGGCCGCGGTGTGGGACTACTTCGACATCGACGCGACGACTCCTTACGAGCGGGTGCTGGCCGAGGAGTCCATGCCCGGCGCCCGCTGGTTCTCCGGCGCCACCCTCAACTACACCCACCACGCACTGCGCGACCTGCACCCGGACGCTCCCGCCATCACCGCGCTGGACGAGACGGGCGCCGCCTACGAGATCACCGGCCGGCAGCTGCGCGCCCAGGTAGCCTCCGTCGCCGCCACCCTGCGCGACGTCGGCGTCGGCCGGGGCGACCGGGTCGTCGGCTACCTGCCCAACACCCCCCACGCCGTCGTCGCCTTCCTGGCCACCGCCGGCCTGGGCGCGGTGTGGTCGGTGTGCGGGCAGGACTACGCACCCAAGGCCGCGGCCGACCGCTTCGCGCAGCTTGAGCCCACGGTGCTGATCACGGCGGACGGGTACCTCTTCAACGGCGCCGCACACGACCGCCGCGCCGCCTCGCGCGAACTGGCCGACGCCCTGCCCTCGTTGAAGGCCACGGTGCTCGTGGACCACCTGGGGCTCGGCCGGCCCGAGACCCGGCACACCGGACTGACGCTTTCCTGGGAGGACGCGGCCACCCGGACCGAGTACCTCACCGCCGTTCCGGTGCCCTTCGACCACCCGCTGTGGATCGTCTTCTCCTCGGGCACCACCGGCCTGCCCAAGGGCATCGTCCACGGGCACGGCGGCGTCCTGCTGGAGCACCTCAAGATCCTGGGCCTGCACAGCGACCTGCGCGTCGGGGACCGCCTGCTGTGGTACACCACCACCCACTGGATGATGTGGAACCTGGTCGTCTCCACCCTGCTGACCGGTGGGACCACCTGCACATACGACGGCAGCCCGGTGCCGCCCGAGCGCCCCGACATCCTGTGGGAGCTGGCGGCCCGCCACAAGGTCACCGTCTTCGGCACCAGCCCCCAGTACCTGCTGGCCATGGCCAAGCTCGGCGTCGAACCCACGGTGCACGACCTGTCCGCCGTCCGCGTCATAGGCTCCACCGGCTCCACGCTGCCCGCCTCCGCCTACCCCTGGGTCCGTGACCACGTGGGCGCGGGCATCCGGCTCGCCTCCACCAGCGGCGGTACGGACGTCGTCTCCGGCTTCGCCGGCAGCGCCCCCACGACGCCGGTCCGGGCGGGGGAGCTGTCCGCGCCCAACCTGGGTGTGGCGCTGGCGGCGTACGACGGCGCGGGGCGGCCGGTCGTCGACCAGGTCGGCGAACTGGTTGTCACCCGCCCCATGCCGTCCATGCCGCTGCACTTCTGGAACGACCCCGACGGCAGCCGGTACCAGGACGCCTACTTCGCCGCGTACCCGGGCGTGTGGCGGCACGGCGACTGGATCACCCTCACCTCCCACGGCTCGGTGATCGTCCACGGCCGCTCCGACGCCACCCTCAACCGCAACGGCGTGCGCCTGGGCAGCGCCGACATCCACGACGTCGTCGAGCGTCTCCCCGAGATCACCGAGGCCCTCGTCATCGGCGCGGAGGAACCCGACGGCGGCTACTGGATGCCCCTGTTCGTCGTCCTCGCCGACGGGGTCGGCCTGGACGACGCCCTGCGCGAGAAGATCCGCGCCGCGATCCGCAGCGGCGCCTCACCCCGCCATGTCCCCGACGAGATCGTGGCAGTGCCGGCCATCCCGCACACCCGCACCGGCAAGAAACTGGAAGTCCCGGTCAAACGCCTCCTCCAGGGAGCCCCCGCCGACCGGGTCCTCAGCCCGGGGGCGGTCGACGCCCCCGAACTGGTCGCCTACTTCGCCCGGTTGGGCGCGGAGCGGCGCAAGCGGCCAGGAACCACACCATCCACGCACCGAAGCAAGAGAGAAACCGTGAGCATGACCGATCGCGAACCGCAGCCCCTCGATGTGCTCGACGACGCCGGTCGATAGCTGCTGTTCACCGAGACCTGTACGGCGAACACCTTCACCGCGGCCGACCGTTACCGACGACGAACTCACCACGATCTGGGAAGTCGCCCGTTGATCGCCGAGCGCCGCCAGCGGTCAGCCCCTGCGTGTGCTCTTCGTGCGCACCCGCGAGGGCAAGGACCGGCTGGCCGGGCATCTCGACGAGGGCAACAGGGCCAAAACGCTCAGTGCACCGGCCGTGGCGATCCTGGCGTACGACGTCGCTTTCCACGAGCAGATGCCGGTGGTGTTCCCGGCCCGCGGCGCCGCGCTACGAGCAGCGTTCGCCGGCCGGACCGAGAGGCGCGAGCGCCTCGCCGCCCACAACTCGGCACCGCAGACCGGGATGTTCCTGCTGCGGTGCGCGCGGCAGGGCTCGCGGCCGGTCCCGTGGCGGGCTTCGACAGGTCCGGTAGGGGTGAGGAGTTCTTCGCCGGTACCAGCTGGCGTTCGCATCTGGTGGTCAACATAGGTCACCCCGGGGCCGACCCGTGGTTCCCGCGGCTGCCCCGCGTGCCCGTCCATGACGCCGTCACCTGGGCCTGAGCAGCGCCGCACCCCGGTTCCGGTCAGTTCCGAACGTTGTCGTCGGCCGTTCCACGTTTGGGCCCCGCCTGCCCGCGACAGCCGCGGGCAGGCGGGGCTCTTTGCGTACGCCTCACGCCATCCATCAGGTCGCGCCACCCGGTCCCGTTCGTCATCAGTGGGAGACGGATCTCTCCCGTGCCGACAGGGCCGGCTTCGACTTTCCATACAACGTATGTCATTACTGAACCTGTGACGCACCAACTCCCGGACAGCAAGCCATACGACGGCGGTCTGGAAGGCCCGACCAGGCTGGGGGGCAGGGGCGCCGGCTCGGGAGCCCCCGGCGAGTAGTCAGCGAGGTACGCAGCCGAACCAGTTCACCGTGCCGTTCTCGGACGTGTAGCCCATGCACCTGATGGTCCTGTCGTGCAGGGTCTCGGTCCGATCGACGCGTCCGTTCAGATACCCCGTTGTGTGGTGGGGCTCTACGAGGGTGTCGATCTCGACTCTGTACCAGCGGCGCTTGTTGTCCGGCAGGCTGCAGCGGTGGCCGGTCACGTTGCGACTGGGGTCGTCTATCCAGATGGCCCGTTCGGCGCGGTCGCAATGCGCTCTGCCTGCGGCGTCAGCGGTGCCGGCGCCGGTGCCGAGCAGGGCCGTGGCGCCCGTGGCCACCGCCGCGGTAGCGCCGAGCAGGCGCTTCAGGGTGAGGTTCATCGACTGGTCCTCCTACTGGATGCAGTGACGGCCCGGAGGTGCCTTGTCACCGTGCTGCGATCCTCACACCTGTCCGGGAGTCCGGCTCGCCAGCCGGCAGCGCATTCCCCCGACCCGGTGACGCCCGAGATGCCAATGCAGCAGTCGGCGGCCACACCCCGGTCAGTCCTGGCGCAATCCTCGGTTCGTGCCAGGGAGCGTCGCCGCACCCTGATCACCGCGGGCGGCCGACGAGCCCTCACGGATGGAAACGATGGCGGCCACGGCCGGCCGACGCCTGGCCGAGCGGCTGGGCCTGTCCCGGGGGGCGTCAGCAAGAACCTGATGGCGTGCCAAAGTGGCCAGTTCGCTCGTCGCCGCGCCGGACTTCCTGCGTCCCGGCCTCATGCTCGCGCTGGAGCGCCACCCCACCGAGCCCCGTGGCCGCACGGTCTTTCTCCAGGTCCGCGACATCTCCCATCAGCGGATCGCCGAGGTGATCGCCTCCCTGTTCCCGGCCCTGGACGAGGACGCCGTACGCACCCTGGCCACCTACGCCGTCGCCGGTGCCGACGGACTGTTCGTGCACGCGAGGTCAGCGGCAACTCCGTCGACCTGGTGGCCCTCTTCGAGCTGCACGCCCGGCTGATCTACGGCGCCGCCGCCAGGATCGCCGCACAGGCGGGGCACCGAGTTCCCGGCGGCCTGTGAGCCCCGGCCCTCCCCACGAGGGTCAGGTCATAGGGCCTGCCCGCGTCTGACCGCACGCCTCGCGACCACGGCCGTTCGGCACCGCGCAACTCCGTTGCGCCGTCCCGTGACGGTCGCTAAAGTCCGCCGGGTGACTGCCGGGTCGGCCATGGGCCACGCACGAGTGAGGTTCCCGGCCTCGGCGTGAGCACGAGGCGGGCCAGAGGCCCGCCCACCTTCTCCGCGTCTTCGCTCCCGGCGCCCCTATGCGGTGCGCACTCCCAGCAGATCCCAAGACCGGAGATTCCGTTGCCCATTGACCAGAAGCACCCGTACGACCCGCGGGACCCGCACCACCGGACGGACCCGCACGACCACACGGACCCGCACGAATCCGAGCCGTCCGCGGCCGCCGTCCAGCTGAACCACACGGCCGTCTACGCCAGCGACCGGCACCGCTCCGCCGAGTTCCTCGCCACCGTCCTGGGCCTGCGGGTCGGCAACCCGCTGGGGCCGTTCCTGCCCGTCGACCTCGGCAACGGCGTGACGCTCGACTACTACGAGAAGCGGGACGAGCCGATCCAGTCGCAGCACTACGCCTTCCTCGTGCCAGAAGGGCGGTTCGACGGCATGATCGCCCGGCTGGAGGCGAACGGCGTCACCTACTACGCCGACCCCCACCACACCCAACCCGGCGGCATAAACGGCCTGTTCGGCGGCCGGGGCGCCTACTTCGAGGACCCGGACGGCCACAACATGGAGATCATGACCCGGCCGTACGTGCGCCCGTAGCGGCCGCACGGTGTTTCCGTGCCGTCTCGCACACGGCACGGACACCCGCACGCGGCCGGCCGGGCCTGCCGTCAGAGGTTGATCATGTGGCCTGCGAGTCCGTGCAGGGCGTCCTGGACGGCCTCGCTCAGCGTCGGATGGGCGTGGACGTTCCTGGCGAGTTCGGTCACCGTGAGGTCCCACTTCTGAGCCAGCGTCAGCTCGGGCAGCAGCTCGGTCACGTCCGGTCCGATCAGGTGGCCGCCGAGGAGTTCGCCGTAGCGGGCGTCGCTCACCAGTTTCACGAACCCGACCGTGTCGCCGAAGCCGTGGGCCTTGGCGTTGGCCGTGAAGGGGAACTTCGCCACGCGCACGTCGAAGCCCTCGGCGCGGGCCTCGGCCTCGGTCCAGCCGAAGCTGGCGATCTGCGGCTGGCAGAACGTGGCGCGCGGGATCATGCGGTAGTCCAGCTCCATGGTCTCCGCGCCGGCGATGCTCTCCGCGGCGACGATGCCCATCGCCTCGGCGGTGTGCGCCAGCATCAGCTTCGCGGTGACATCGCCGATGGCGTAGATGTGCGGCTGGCTGGTCCGGCAGTACCCGTCGACGTCGATGGCACCGCGCTCGGTGAGCCGTACTCCGGTGCTGTTCAGTCCGTAGCCGGCCGTGCGCGGCTGGAAGCCGGTGGCCTGCAGGACCTTCTCCGCCTCCAGGACCTGCTCCGCATCACCCTGGCGGACCGTCACCCGGACGTTCGCCTCGGTCTCCTCGATGGCCCGCACCGCCGTCGAGGTCATCACACGGATGCCCTGCCGTTTGAAGCGCCTGGTGAGTTCGGCGGAGACCTCCTCGTCCTCCAGTGGTGCGATCCGGTCGAGGAACTCCACCAGGGTGACCTCGACACCGTAGGACCGCAGCAGATAGGCGAACTCGACGCCGATGGCGCCCGCCCCCGCGATGATCAGGCTCGACGGGAGGCTGTCGGAGAGGATCTGCTCCTCGTAGGTGACCACGCGCCGGCCCAGCGCCGTGCCCGGCAGCAGTTTCACGGTCGAGCCGGTCGCGATGATGCAGGAGCGGAAGGAGAGTGTCGTCTCGTCGTCCCGCATGCGCACCTGCAGGGTGTGGGGGTCGAGGAAGGTGCCCTGCCCCTCGAACTGCTCGATCTTGTTCTTGCGCATGAGATAGCCGACGCCCTTGACGCGTCCGTCGGCGACCACGCGGCTGCGTTCGTAGGCGGCGCGGTAGTCCAGGTCCACCTCGCCGCTGATCTTCACGCCGAACTTCTCCGCGTCGTGCAGGATCAGCTGGGCGACCTCGGCGTTGCGCAGCAGCGCCTTCGCCGGGATACAGCCGATGTTCAGACAGACACCGCCCCAGAACCGGCCCTCCACGATGGCGGTGCGCAGGCCCAGCTGGGCGGCACGGATCGCGGCCACATACCCGCCCGGCCCGGCGCCCAGGACGACGACATCGAAGTCGGTTTGCATGGCTCCACCTCACCATCGGGTTGAGTCGGTCTGCTGACTCCACCGTCGCACGGTCAGGCGGTCGGGCTGATGAGATCGAGCGGCCCGGACAGTGCGGCGCGGACCTGGCGGGCCGTGTCGTCGACCAGTACCTCGGGCTCGTCACGGGCGATGGCGTCCATGGTCCGCGCCGCCACCTCGGCCGGGTCGGTCTTCGGCACGTCGATCTCCGCGGTGGCGTCGGTGTCCACCCAGCCGACGTGCACGCCGACGACCAGGGTCCCCTGCTCCCGCAGGGCGAGACGCAACGCGTTGGTCAGCGACCACTGCGCGGACTTCGACGCAGCGTAACTGGGGAACCGGCTGTTCGGCCGCCAGGAGGCCACGGAAAGCATGTTCACCAGGGCTCCGCCTCCGTTGGCGGCGAGGACCGGCGCGAAGGCCCGGGAGACGGCCCAGGTGCCGAGGTAGTTCACCTCCAGCTCCCGCCGCGCGCCGTCCAGGGAGCCCTCCAAGAGGGCCGGCCCGGCCTGGATGCCCGCATTGTTGATCACGATGGTCGCATCGGACGCCGTCCGCGCGGCGTCCGCGACCTGGTCGTGGTCGGTGACGTCGAGGCGCAGCGGCTCCAGGCCAGGCTCGGTGAAGTCCTCAGGCCGGCGGACGCCCGCGTACACCTTGGCGGCGCCCCGGGCCAACAGCGCACGCGAGAACGCCAGCCCGATCCCCCGGTTCGCACCGGTCACCACCGCGACCGATCCTTCGATCTTCATCGTCGGACACCTCGTTTCCGGGTTCGCTGCCGTCGAGTGGGAAACCGCGGAATCCCGGCCCGGGTCCGCCACGAGCGTCACGGGGGCCGCAAGGACCCGTCATGACCAGTCAAAGCGCACGGGGCATCGCTGTCCACGCGGCCCGTGTGCGGTCGGTCGGCGGGGTGCTGATGGCTCAGGTCGCCGTCAGCTGAGTTTCTTCATGAGACTCGCTATCGTAAGGCTATGAAACGGACGTCGTTCGCCAAGTGGCCATGCTCCATCGCACGGACCGTCGATCTGCTGGGTGACCACTGGACGCCGCTGGTGGTGCGGGAGGCGTTCTACGGGATCCGTCGCTTCGACGAGTTCCAGCGGGAACTGGGCATCGCCCGCAACACGTTGACCGACCGGCTGCGCCACCTGGTGGACGAGCGGATCCTGGAGAAGCGGCTGTACGAGGCCGAGCCGCCGCGTTACGACTACGTCCTCACGGAGAAAGGGCGGGACCTGTTCGCCGTGCTCGCCGCGATGTCCGCGTGGGGCGACCGCTGGCTGGCCGGGGAGCGGGGGGTCCCCGTGGTGTTCCATCACGACGCGTGCGGCCACGACACCGGTGCCGAGGTGGTCTGCTCCCAGTGCCGGACACCGCTGCGGGCCGAGGAGACCTCGATGCGGATGGGGCCCGGATATCCCGAGCGGCTCAAACAGCGGGCGGACGTACTGCGGCGGTTCGACGCCGGCTGAGCACGGCGCGGTCCCTTGACAGAGAGAGTTTCACGAAGCAACTCTAGAGGTCAGACCCTTGACGGCGGAGGAGGCCGACGACCTTGGAGTGGACGGGCGCGCGCTACGCGGACAAACCCACGATCGAGGTGCGGACCTGGATCGACGCCCCACCGGAGAAGGTGTGGGCCCTGGTCAGCGACATCGAGCTGATGCCGGACATGAGCGAGGAACTCCGGTCCGCCACCTGGCTGGACGGCGCCACCGGGCCGGCGGTGGGCGCCAGGTTCGTCGGCCGCAGTCAGCACGAGGCGCTCGGCAAGTGGGAGACCACGTCCCATGTGATCGAGTGCGAACCGGGGTCGGTCCTCGCCTGGGCCGTGCAGGACCCCGCCGAACCCTCCGCGGTCTGGCGGTTCCGGCTGCGCCCGGAGAACGGCGGGACCGAACTGTCGGAGTGGATGCAGCTGGGACCGGGGCGCTCGGGACTGTCCGTGGCGATCGACCGGATGCCCGACAAGGAACAGAAGATCGTGTTCGTACGGCTGCGGGAGTTCGAGCGCGGCATCACCGCCACCCTCGCGCAGATCAAGCAGCGGGCGGAGGCATGATGCGGACGGCCACCACGGTCGAGGCCTCGGGCGGCGAACACTGGCCGCAGCAGGGCGACTTCGTCGTCGAGGCGGAGAAACTGGGTCTGGACATCTGCTGGGTCGCCGAGGCCTGGGGCTCCGACGCACCCTCCGCACTCGGCTACTACGCGGCACTCACCGACCGGATGCTGCTCGGCTCCGGCGTCATGCAGTTGGGCACCCGGACCCCGACAGCGGTGGCCCAGACGGCCATCACCCTCTCCAACCTGTCCGGCGGGCGCTTCCTGCTCGGCCTCGGCGCCTCCGGCCCGCAGGTGATCGAGGGGCTGCACGGTGTGCCCTTCGCCCGGCCGCTGCGGCGCATGCGCGAGACGGTTGAGATCGTGCGGCGGGTACTCGACGGCGGCCGACTCGCCTACTCCGGCACCGAGTTCACCGTCCCGCTGCCCGGCGGCGAGGCCGTCCCGATGCGGCTGTCGATGCGCGCCGAGCACGAGATCCCCGTCTATCTCGCCGCCCTTTCCCCGGCCATGCTGCGGCTGACCGGTGAGGTCGCCGACGGCTGGCTGGGCACCAGCTTCGTGCCCGAGGGCGCGGCCGACGCCTACTTCACCCACCTCGACGAGGGCCTGGCCCGCAGCGGTCGCACCCGCGCGGACCTGGACGTCTGCCAGGGCGCCGAGGTCGCCTTCGCACCCGACGAGGAGGCGCTCGGCGCGATGGTCGCCGGACGCAAGAAGGAACTCGCCTTCAGCCTCGGCGGCATGGGATCGGCGTCCACCAACTTCTACAACGGCGCCTACAGCCGCCAGGGCTGGGCCGAGGTCGCCGCCGAGGTCCACGAGCGCTGGCAGGCCGGCGACCGGGACGGCGCGGCCGCCCTGGTGACCGACGAGATGGTGCTCGGTACGACACTGATCGGCACGGAGTCCATGGTGCGCGAGCGGCTGACCGTCTGGCGCGACGCCGGCGTCGACACGGTCCGGCTGTATCCGGCCGGGGGGACCCTGGAGGACCGGCTCACCACACTGGGGAGGGCGATCGAGCTGGTCCACGAGGTCGGCGGGGCCGCCTGAGCAGGCAGGACCCTTCGGCGTCGGCACATCTGGTGGTGACGGCGGCCCGGATGCCGACGGCAGCTGTCCGGCCCCGGGCCGCCGACGCGCCCTCTGCCCGGTCCTCGGGCAGGATGAGCTGTGGAAGCGAGCGACCGAACGGCCGCGCCGTGACGGCGTCGACACGTTCTGGAGGTTCATCATGAAGGATCTGCCCCCGCCGCCCACCCCCGTCCTGGAGCCGGCGGCCAAGGAGCTCACCGAGGCCACGGCACCCCACCCCCGGATCTACGAGGTGCCGCCCGAGCAGGGCCGGGACATCCTCGCCGGACTGCAGGCCGGCGAAGGCGTGCCCAAACCGCCGATCGACGAGAGCTGGGCCGACGTCGACGCCGGTGAATGGGGAACCGTCCGCACCCGTATCGTCAAACCCGCGGGCGCCACCGGACCGCTCCCGGTGATCTTCTTCATCCACGGCGCCGGCTGGGTCTTCGGCGACGAGCAAACCCATGACCGCCTCGTCCGGGAACTGGCCGTGGGCGCCCAGGCCGCGGCCGTCTTCCCCGTGTACGACCGGGCGCCCGAGGCCCGCTACCCCACCCAGATCGAGCAGAACTTCGCCGTCGCCCAGTGGGTCGTGGCCCAGGGTGCCGAGCACGGTCTCGACGCGTCGCGCATGGTCGTCTGCGGCGACTCGGTCGGCGGCTGTATGTCGGCGGTTCTCGCCCAGATGGCCAAGGACCGCGGCGGCGTCCCGCTCGCCGGGCAGATCCTGCTCTACCCGGTCACCGACGCCAACTTCGACACGGCGTCCTACCTGCAGTTTGCCGAGGGCTACTACCTCACCCGGGACGGCATGATGTGGTTCTGGGACCAGTACACGAGCGACGAGGCCCAGCGCAAGGAGCGCTACGCGTCCCCGCTGCGCGCCTCCCTCGACGACCTCAAGGGACTGCCACCGGCCCTGGTGATCACCGACGAGGCCGATGTCCTGCGCGACGAGGGCGAGGCGTACGCCCGCCGTCTCCTGGAAGCCGGTGTCCCCGTCACCGCCACCCGCGTCCTGGGCATCGTGCACGACTTCATGATGCTCGACAGCCTCCGCGACTGTTACGCCACCAATCTCGCGCGCCGCATCGCCGTCGGCGTCATCAAGGAGGCCCTGCACGGCAGTTGACCAGCCCTCGCCGCATGGTCGGAGGTCCTCACACAGAGGGCCTGCGACTGTTGTGTCCAGGTTTCGATTGAGCACGATCCGTCGACCGACATACAGGGAACCAAGGTCGGCACGGCGGTGTGGGACGCGGGCTCCACCGCCGCGCAGTGCGGCGGACGTACGCAACCTGGAGAAGCAGCGGACGCCCGTGAACTACGCGACCTTCCAGACCGGCACGGTCACCGGCACCACCGGCGCCACGAGCGCGCACATGGGCACCTGGCAGATCGCCTACTCCATCCCCGGGATCCGTGACTGGATCATGAAGCAGTCTCTGTGACCCGACGCACGCGGTGCCCGCCGGCAGACGGCCGACGGGCACCTCGGCGTTTGCGGTGCCGGAATACGTACGCCGCACCTGCAATGGCGCCCCGGCGCCGCTGGTCCGGCTCCACGGTGCGATCGCCACGGTCGTGGCGATGCGCATCGACGACGGCCGGACTTGTGGCAGGGTCAGTCCCAGACCAGGTTGAGGGAGCGTTCGAAGTTGACGTATCCCGCGCGGGCGAAGGACTTTGCCATGGGGACGTTGCCGAGGTCCGTCGATGCCCTTATCCGGTCGACACCTTCGGCGGCCAGGATGCGGGTACCCTCGGCGAGGATCTCGTCGATGTAGCCATTGCCGCGGTGTGCGGGCAGGACACCGATGTACGCGATGATCGGGTGGTAGCTGTTGCGGGCCGGGACCACGAAGCCCACCGGAGCGCCCCCGCCGGGGAGTTCGGCGATGCGCCACCACTCGTGCGGGCTCCTGAACCCGGCAAACTCTCCGTCGTAGTGTCGTTCCGCCGCTTCGCGCGGGCTCAGTCCGGATGACAGGTCCGCCTGGCCGTGGGCGTCGAGGGTGCCCTCCATGACCGGGGTCATCAGGCCGAGGAGGTCCTCACGGTGGGCCACCGGGCGGAAGACGAGACGCCTCCTGGGCTCCGGGAGCAGGGACGCCGGGGTCCACTGCAGCCGCAGCCGCTCGACCAGCAGCCGTGCGCCGGTGCTCTCCAGCACGCGCGTGCGGGATTCGACCACCTCGCGCGCCACGGGGTCCTCGTGCCAGTCGGGCGGGACGAAGCGGCAGTACTCCGGCAGCTTCGCCCCAGCCGGGAAGACGGTCGCCGTCGCCGTTTCGAACAGCCGCAGGCCGATCTCGTCGCGGTCGGCCCGGGGCAGCGTGTCGTCGATGTCGAAGAAGTCGAACTGCAGCGGGACGTCACCGCCCGGGGCCGTCCACCAGGCGAGCCGGGCGAGCAGGCGGTCGCCGTCCAGGGCCACCCATGACCACTCGGGGCGGCGGCGACCGCCGGCGAAGTCCCCGGTCAGTTCGTGGTCGAGGACGTAGGAGAGCCGGCAGAAGAGATCGATCTCCTCGGGACCGGTGAGAGGTCGGTAGCTCACCGACGTCGGTTTCAAGTCAGCTCCTGTGAAGGGATACAGCGCTCCGGGCCCGGTGTGTCGTGCTGGTCAGGCACGCCGGGTGTCCGGACAGAGGGCGTCGCGGGCCGCATGGCGCTCAGGCCGATTCGAGTATCGGACGGATTTCCAGCGCCTCCGGGGTGGGGAAGCCGCAGGCCAGTTCGACGGCCTCGGCGTGGTCGGCAACTTCCAGTACGAACCAGCCGCCGAGGGTCTCCTCGCCGCTGTGCACGGGCCCCTCGGTCACCACTGCGGGCCCGTCCGCCGTCTTGCGCACAGTGACGGTGCCTCGGTGCTCGGTGTCGAGGGCGTCTCCGCCGACCAGTTTGCCCGCTGCCGCGAGTTCACCGATCCAGGTCTGGTATGCCTTCCGGTAGCCGTCGCGGTCGGCCTGGATCCGGGCGCGTGACGCATGCGTCTCGAAGATCACGAGGGCGTATTTCATGAGGCGTTCCTCTCGTCGGTGTTCTTGGTGGTTCTGGTGGTGTCCGGTTCGATGCGGGCCAGTGCGCCCACCTCCAGGGCCGTCCACAGGGCACCGTCCGGGCCCACTGTGATGCCGTGCGGCTCGGAGGCCGGGGTGGGCAGGTCATGGACTGCGACCGTGCCGTCCGAGGTGACCGAGCCGACGCGGTTGCCGCCCCACTCGGTGAACCACGCCGTGCCGTGGGCGTCGGTGGTGACGGCGTGCGGCCGGGCGGAACGGTCGGGCAACGGGTACTCGGTGATCTGGCCGCCCGGTGCCATCCGGCCGATCTGACCGGCCGCGATCTCGGTGAACCAGACACTTCCGTCCGGGCCCACGGCGATACCCACCGGCGCGGCCGCCTCGGTGGGCAGCTCGTGCACCGTGATGCGACCGTTCATGCCGATACGGCCGATGGCGTTGGCCTGGTTCATCGTGAACCACATCGCGTCCCCGGCAGCGGCGATCGCGGAGGGGAACGCTCCGGTGAGCGGCAGCGGATACTCCGTGGCCGCTCCGTCGGTGGTGAGGCGGCCGATGCGGTCGGCGGCGGTCTCGGTGAACCACAGCGCGCCGTCCGGCCCTGCGGCGATGCCGAAAGGCCCGCACTCCGCGGTCGGCAGCGTGAACCCGGTCACCCGGCCGGCCAGCGTGATCCGCCCGATCCGGTGCGCCCGGTACTCCGTGAACCACAACGCGCCGTCCGGCCCGTTGCTGATGGCTGTCGGGCCGCTGTCCGGGGCGAGTTGATGACTCGTCGGCTCCTGTCCCGGGTTCAGCCGGCCGATCCTGCCGCTGTGCACCATGGTGAACCACAGCGCGCCGTCCGGGCCGGTGGTGATCGCGTACGGACCGCTGTCGCGACCGGACACCGCATACTCCTCGATGGCCGGGCGCGTCACTGCTGCTGCCCCAGACCTTCGGCGGCGGCGATGCGCTCGATGTCCTGCGGGGATCCGGCCATGATGGTCCGGGCGTGCGCGGTCACCAGTTCAACGGGCCAGTCCCACCAGGCGGCGCGCGCGAGCCGTTCGATGTCGCTGTCGCCGAAGCGCTGTCTGATCGTCCGGGCCGGGTTTCCGCCCACGATGGTGTACGGCGGCACGTCGGCGGTGACCACCGCTCCGGCCGCGATCACTGCGCCGTCGCCGATCCGAAGCCCCGGCATCAGGGTGGCTCCGTATCCGAACCACACGTCGTTGCCGACCACCGTGTCCCCGCGGCTGGGCATGCCGGTCACGAGGTCGAGGGTCTGCTCGGCCCACTCCCCGCCGAACATGGCGAAGGGGAAGGTGGACACCCCCATCGACGGGTGGTCCGCGCCGGCCATCAGGAACCGGGTGCCCGTCGCGATCGCGCAGTACTTGCCGATGATCAGCCGTTCCGCACCGTAGGCGTACAGCACATTTCGCTGCGTGAAGTCGGTCGCCCCGTCGGGGTCGTCATAGTAGGTGAAGTCACCCACCACGACGTTTGTACCGTCAACCAGTGGCTTGAGGAAGACGACCCGCTCGTGGGCGGGCAGGGGATGGACGGTGCTCGGGTCAGGTGTCACGCGGCGATCTCCGTGGGGGTTCGTACTCGGCGGGCGAGCGCAGGGCGGCGCGGTCTCGCGCCCGATGAGGTACGCGCCTCCCGGACCGTCGGCCGAATGGAGCGGGCCGGTCCTGCCGCCTCGCGCCGGCTCATGTCAC
This sequence comes from Streptomyces sp. NPDC005866, assembly GCF_040629895.1. Taxonomy (NCBI): domain Bacteria; kingdom Bacillati; phylum Actinomycetota; class Actinomycetes; order Kitasatosporales; family Streptomycetaceae; genus Streptomyces; species Streptomyces sp. NPDC005866. The sequence goes on along the minus strand of NZ_JBEXWP010000014.1, from coordinate 44,746 downwards.
CAGCGGGAAGCCTCCCGGCCTGGCCCCATCATGCATACCGGGGCAGCCCAGGAGCAACGGCCGATCTTGTTATGGTCGTTAACCCAGAGGTTCACGACTCCGGGGACCAGAACGGAATCGGGGGACAGGATGGAACTGCGGGACATAGAGATCTTCCTGACGCTCGCGGAGGAGCTCCACTTCGGCCGCAGCGCCGAACGCCTGCATGTCTCCCCGGCCCGTGTCAGCCAGGCGATCAAGAAACAGGAACGCGCCATCGGCGCCCAACTCTTCGAGCGCACCAGCCACCACGTGCGGATTACCCCCGTCGGAGAGGTGTTGCTCCAGCGACTGAAGCCGGCATATGAGGACATCCAGAACGCCATAGCTGAGGTGACCACCGTCGACCGCCACGCGGCCGGCACGCTGACAGTGGGGGTCATGGGCGCACAGATGCACGACATGGCCCGGCTCCTGACCCGCTTCCGGACCCGGCACCCGTCCGTCGAACGCCGTTTCCGGGAAGTGTTCTTCAGCGATCCGTTCGGAGCATTGCGGGCCGGCGAGGTTGACGCGGTGACCACTTGGCTGCCGGTTCGCGAGCCGGACCTGACCGTCGGCGTGGTGCTGCGCGAGGAACCTCTCAACCTGATGGTGTGCGCGGATCATCCGCTTGCCCGGCAGGAGTCGGTGAGCATGGAGGTGCTCGGCGATCACATCGTGCCGCGCCTGAATGGCCCCATACCCGCCTACTGGGAGGCCGCCGTCCTGCCGGTCCGCACTCCGGCCGGACGCCCCGTCCGTCGCGGCCCGGCCGTCACCACCTTCTACGAGATCCTTGCACTCGTCGCGGCAGGCGACGCAGTCTGCACCGTCCCCGACGAGGGGCGGCGTTACAACGCGCAGACCGACGTCGTCTATCTCCCCCTCCACGATGCCCCGCCCGTCCAGTGGGCCCTGATCTGGCGCACGGACCGAGCGACCCCGCTGGTACGGGCACTCTCCCAGGCGGCGTCTGACTACGGGGACTCAACCCCGCGTCAGAGAAGAGCGCGAAGCCGAGCCGAGTGGCCCCGGACTTGTTCCGTACCGTCTTCGTGTCATCTTCGAGCAGCGTCCAGACCTCGATCGGGTCTGACCAATCCGTTCTTCATTGCTTGCACGGCTGGACGCGAATCCGGTCCGGCTGTGGATCCGCAGTGTTTCGCTATCCTCCGGCCAGGGGCAGGTAAATCGATCTAGTGGCAGCGAACGGGAGCACCGTCTACGCCTTGCCGTTCAAGCCGGACAACGACGTCAGCCGGTAGGCGCGGACGACTCCGGGCTCCGGGCTCCGGGCTCCGGGCTCCGGCGACACGGGACGTCGCGCCCGGGACCGGCGCCTCAGGGCTCCACGGCCGTCGCGCGTACTCCGTTCAGCAGGCCGGTCAGGATACGGGTCAGCCGAGGTTCGACGTCGACCACCGCATGCGCCAACTCGGAGTGGGTTTCATAGAGTTCGCGAAGGCCGGTGCCGGGTGCGGCCATCTGCCACAGCGCCCCGGCCATGCCCGTGGCCGTGGCGATCACGTCCACGGCCGCGCCCTCGCCGATCCCGAGCAGGCCGCGCAGCACGGTGGCGATCGAGGCGACCTCGGCGAGGGCGATCGTCTTGAACTCGTAGGCCGAGTCGAGCGACACATTGCGCTCCAGGTTCAGCGGCGCCTGGGCGAGCAGGTCGCAGAAGAACGGCCGCGCCACAAGCGACCGGGCGATGGCCGCGGCGATCTCGTCATGGCCGGCTCCGGTGAGCTCGCCCAGGCGCGCGCGCAGCGCCGCCGACCACTCCTGCCAGCCCTCGCCGGTGAGTGTCAGGAAGATCTGCTCCCGTGTCTCGAAGTACCGCAGCATCGCGGATTTGTGCATGCCGACGGCGGCGGCGATGTCGGTCAGCGTGACCTCACGCACGCTGCGCCCGGTACCGAGCGATCGGGCGGCGTCGAGGATCTCCCGCTCACGCTGTTGCTTGGCCGCCGCACTGCGGGCGCGCCGGGGTCCGGTCGAACTCACGGCCGGAAGCTTAGCACAACCCGGTTGCATTAATTGCGCAACGCCTGCTCCGCCCATGCCTGCGAGCCGACCGGCCGACCCCTGCCGGGACTCACCGGCCGAGCCGCCAACACCGATCGCCCCGCTCGCCGTTAAAGGAAAGACAGAGAGCCTGTCGCAGATCTCCCGCGGAATTGTCCGTGATCGGTAACGGACGGATCCGGTGCCCGCCGCCTTCCGTCCTGACGGGTGCGAGATAACGCAACTACAAGAATCGGGGCGGACGATGGCACGGCGCGGCGGACGAGGATGGTACGGCCAGGTGGCCGCGGCGGCGACGGGGGTCACAGCGGTGGCCGTGGCCGCATCGCTGTGGACCGCGCAGGCCGGTCCCGTCAACGAGAGTGCGGGAACCGGGACTTCGTCGCACCGCGCCGTGCCCGGCGCCGGCCGGAAGGCGGCCGCGGTGTCGGTGGAGATCGCGCACGCCTCGGACCGGGGCGCCCGGGGCGTGAACATCACCATCGACGACGGGCCGGACCCGGTCTGGACGCCGCAGGTGCTCCAGGTGCTCAAGGAGTACGGCGCCAAGGCCACGTTCTGCATGATCGGCCCGCAGGCGCAGGCGCATCCGGACCTGGTCAAGGCTGTGGTGGCGGCCGGGCACCGGCTGTGCGACCACACGGTGTCCCACGACGTCAGCATGGACCACGAGTCCGAGGCCTACCAGTCCCAGCAGATCCTCGACGCGGAACGCATGATCACCGAGGCGTCGGGGGGTGTACGGCCGGTCTACTACCGCGCACCCGGCGGCGCCTTCACCCCGTACAGCAGAAAGCTCGCCGCTTCCCACGGCATGCGGCCGCTCGGCTGGAACGTCGACTCGAAGGACTTCGAACGCCCCGGCACTGCCGCCATCGTCGCCACCGTCAAGGACGAGATGCCCAACGGCCCGACCATCCTCTTCCACGACGCCGGCGGCGACCGCTCGGAGACCGTGGCCGCGCTGCGCGAGGTGCTGCCCTGGCTCAAGGAAGAGGGGTATGCGTTCGGCTTCCCGGTGCGGTGAGCCGGGCCGCGCCAGCCGGGTAAATGTTGCGGACCGCCCGGGGGTGGCCGCATATGGGTGGTGTACGCGGTGCGGCGGCGGGGCCGGCTGCCCTGGGCCAGCGGGAGGTGTACATGTCGGGGCGGGCACCACGCTGGGTGACGTGGTTGCGGCGCAAGGACCCGGACCTCGCGGCGACCCGGCGGGCCGGGCGTACGGCGCTGGTGATGCCCGCCCTGTTCGCCCTGTGCACCGAGGTGTTCCACTCCCCGACGATGGCGAGTTTCGCCGCGTTCGGATCGTTCTCGATGCTGCTACTGGTCGACTACTCCGGTCCGATGGTGGAACGGCTGCGGGCGCAGGCGGCTCTCGCGGTGGCGTGGCTGGTGCTGATCTGCGTCGGGACAGTGGCGGCCGTGGAGCTCTGGCTCGCCGTACTGGCCACGGTCGTGGTCGGCTTCGTGGTCCTGTTCTCCGGTGTGGTCAGCTCCGTCCTGGCCGGCAGCGCGACGGCGCTTCTGCTGGCCTTCGTGCTGCCGGTCAGCGCACCGGTCCCGCTGTCCGAGCTGCCCGACCGCCTCGCGGGGGCGGGCCTGGCGGCGGCGTTGGCGCTGCCGGCCGTCGCCCTGTTGTGGCCGCGTCCCGTCGCCGATCCGCTCAGCGCCCCGGCGGCCGCCGTCTGTCACGCCGCCGCAGGGTATCTGCGCACCCGCGCCTCCGTGCCGGGCCCGGACGGGGCGGTGCCCGACGCCGAGCGGTGCGCGGCGGCCGCGGAGCACACCGCCCGTACCGGCGCGGACCTGCGGGAAGCCTTCGAGGCCACCCCCTATCGCCCCACCGGCCTGTCCGCGACCTCACGTGCCCTGGTCCGGCTGGTCGACGAACTCACCTGGCTGTGCGCCGTCCTCGTCGACCGGTCCGACTACACCGACGAGCCTCCCGGCTGTGATCCGGCCGCGCACAGTGTGCGCCGCGCCGCCGCTCACGTCCTGGAGGCGGCCTGCGACCTGCTCACGGACCTGGGCGGCGACACCGGCCCGCTGCGGACCCGCGCCGAGCGGTTGCGGGCGGCCCTGACCGGCATGGAGCACAGCTCCACCGTCCGTGTGCCCGCCGAACACCCGGGTGGGAGCAGCACGGCCGAGGTCTACGGGTTCATCGCCACGCTCGACGTGTCCTTCCGCGCCCAGGAGCTCGGCTTCGACGTGCTGCAGATCGCCGGCAACGTGGACGTGGCGGCCACCGCCTGGCAGCGCAGCTGGCGGGAGCGGCTGCTCGGGCGTGAGCCTGGCGCGATGGCCGCGCCGCTGGCCTCCGCATGGGAACGGGCCGCCGCCCATCTCAGGGCCGACTCGGTGTGGCTGCACAACAGCCTGCGCGGCGCCGCCGGCCTCGGCATCGCCGTGCTCCTGGCCGGTGTGACCGGCGTGGGGCACTCGTTCTGGGTCCTGCTGGGCACTCTGTCCGTGCTGCGCTCCAACGCGCTCAGCACCGGGCAGAACGCCGCTCGGGCCGTCCTCGGCACGGTGGTCGGCTCCGTCGTCGGGGCTGGGCTGCTGCATCTCATCGGCCATCACGGCACCGCGCTGTGGTTCGTGCTCCCCGTGGCCATCCTGCTCGCCGGTATCGCGCCCGCCGCCATCTCCTTCGCCGCCGGGCAGGCCGCGTTCACCGTCACGCTGGTGGTGCTGTTCAACGTCGGCCGCGACCCCAACTGGCACATCGCCCTGCTGCGGGTCCAGGACATCGCGTTGGGGTGCGCGGTCAGCATCCTGGTCGCCGTGTTCTTCTGGCCGCGCGGCGCCCGGGCCGCCGTCCACAAGGCGCTCGCCCAGGCGTACGACGACAGCGCCCGCTACCTCGGAGTCGCCGTCGACTACGCCCTGGGCCATCGCCACCCCGCCGACCCCGATCCGCAGAGCCGTGCGGCGGCGGCCTCCGCCCGCCGCCTCGACGACGCGTTCCGCAGCTTCCTGGCCGAACGCGGCGCCAAGCCACTGTCGCTGGCGGGCACGACGTCCCTCGTCTCGGGAGTCGTCGGGCTGCGGCTGGCCGCCGACGCCGTCGTCTCCCTGTGGCAGGGTGAGGATCTGGCGCGCGTCCAGGCCGTGCGGGCCGACGCCCACCGTGCCGTCCTCAGGTCGGCGGCCCTTGTCACCGACTGGTATCAAGGGCTCGCGGCGAGTCTCGGCGACCGCTCGCCCGTCCCCGACGTCGTCCCGCTGCACCCCGAGGGTGCCGCGCGGCTTGTGGAGTCCGTCCGCACCGAACTCACCGACGGTCAGGGCCGGGCCACCCCCGTCGCGGTCCGGATCATCTGGACCGACGACCACGTCGACGCGGCCCGCCGCCTCCAGCCCGGCCTCGCGGACGCGGCGAGGAGGCAGGCGGGCGCACGCCACAGCTGGACCCGTACGAGGTCCACCGGCTGAGCACGGCGAAGGACCGCACCGGCGGTTCAAGCCCCCGTGCCGCTGAGGTTGGGGTGTCCACGGGTTCAGCTCACGGTGCGCCGGATCCGCCCCGCCTACCGCCTCCCGGTTCCGCAGGCCGCGCCGCCGCCAGGGAGTGCGAGGAGGACGTCGCCGGGGGCGGCCGCGTTGCTCCCGCGCGGCCTCGGCCGCGGTGACCGTCACGGGGCTTGTGGTGCGGCCCGTGCGTCTGATTGGGTACCGCCCGGCGGAACGGGAGCAACCGACGTGGACCAGGCGGCACGGCAGGACGTCCGAGGGGCGCTGCCCGATGGGCTCGGGCAGGCGATACGGCAGGCCGGCGACGACATCGCGGCCGTGCTGGACGGCGTGGCCGACACGGGTGTCGCCGTGCCGGGGTCGGAGTGGACGGTCGGCGAGGCGGCCGCCCATCTGGCGCTGGCCAACGAGCTGATGGCCGACCTCGCCCTCGGGAGGGAACGCCCTTACGGGGACGGCACACCGCGGAGCCTCGCGGCGGCCAACGCGGAGTCGCTGGCCGCGTTCGGGGAGCGCCGGGCCGAGCCGCTCGCGGCGATGATCACCGAGCAGGCCGCGCGCTGCGTCGACGCGCTGGCCACGGCGGCGGACGGTCCGGCGCCGACCACCCCGCTCGGCCCGATGGACCGGTCCGTCCTCGCCTCCTATCTGCTCACGCACATGCTGGGCCACGGCTACGATCTCGCTCGCGCGCTGCGGCGTCCGCACATGATCGACGCCGAACGGGTCGAGCTGTGCATGCCGTTCATGCTCTCGGTGATGCCGGCCGTGGCGGACGGTTCGGCCGTCGCCGGAGTGACCGCCCGCTACACGGTCCGGCTGCGCGGTGGCGGCGGGGCCTTCGGGGTCACGCTCGCCGACGGTGCCGTCCGGGTGGTTCCGCAACCGCAGGACCGCCCGGACTGCACGATCCTCATCGATCCGGTCGCCTTCCTGCTCATCGCCCTCGGCCGCCGCAACCCGTGGTTCGCCATGGCCCGCGGACAGGTACTCGCCACGGGCCGCAAACCCTGGCTCGCACCACGCTTCCCCAGCCTCTTCGTCGCCCCCTGACGCGCCCCGCCGGAGCCCCCCGGCCGCCCGGCGAAACGCCAGGGACGTCCGAGTCCGGATCCGGCAGGGCCTAGGCTGAGGGCCCTGCACGGCCATGGGGCGCAAGGGAAGCGGGAAGGGCGACCGGGAATGCCGCTGAGCACCGGGGAATCGGGGTCCGCCGGATCCGTCGGCGGCTACACGCTCGTCGACAGGCTCGGCAGTGGGGGGATGGGCGTCGTCTATCTCGCGCACTCGCCCTCGGGACGGCAGGTCGCCGTCAAGGTCGTCCACGCGCAGTACGCACTGGACGACGAGTTCCGCACCCGTTTCAAGCAGGAGGTCGCGGCGGCCCGCCGGGTGAGCGGCGCATTCACCGCGCCCGTGGTCGACGCCGACCCCGACGCCGATCAGCCGTGGATGGCCACACTGTACGTGCCCGGGCGCACGCTGGCCGAAGCCGTCGCGAAGGACGGCCCGTTGGGCGGCCGCGAGCTGCGCACACTGGGACTGGGGCTGGTCGAGGCGCTGCGGGACATCCACCAGGCCGGGGTGGTGCACCGGGACCTGAAGCCCAGCAATGTGCTGATGGCCGAGGACGGGCCGCGGGTCATCGACTTCGGCATCTCCCGGGCGGCCGACAACGAACTCCTCACCGTGACCGGCCGGTTGATCGGCACCCCGCCGTTCATGTCCCCGGAGCAGTTCACGGCACCGCGTGACGTCACGGCGGCCTCGGACGTGTTCTCGCTGGGCTCGCTCCTGGTGTACGCGTCGACGGGCAACCGTCCCTTCGACGGCGGCAGCCCGTATCTGACGGGCTATCAGGTGATGTACGAGGCACCGGCCCTCGACGGGGTCCCGCGGCCGCTGCGCGACATCGCCGAGCGGTGCCTGGCCAAGGATCCGGCGGTCCGGCCCCAACTGGCCGAACTTCAGAGGCTGCTGGCGACCCTGCCGGACTCCGGGACGGCGCCCCCGGTGCCCGGCCCGCGGCTCTCGCGCGAGACCGACACCACGGCGGTCCCCGTCCGCAGACGCCGGCACCCCCTCGCCGTCCTCGGTGCGGTCCTCGCCGTGACCGCCGTGTCCGTGACCGTGTACCACGTGGCGTCGCACTCGGGCACCCCCGCCAAGACCCCCGCTGCCCACCGGAGTTCCGCCGCGCTCTCCCCCGCGCTGCCCACCGGCTACCGGCCCTGGCGGGCGAGCCTCCTGAAGACCGTGCGCGGCGGCTCCGCGCCCCGCTTCCTCGACAGCACGCAGAGCGGCTGCGTCTCCGATGCCTCCTCGCTGTACTGTGCGGGGACCGGCTTCACCACCGCCCGGATCGACGCCGCCACCGGACGCGTGGCGTGGCGGTACGGCGCCAACCTCCAGACCACGCTGGCCGCCGGCGCACGCGACGGCATCCTCTACACATACGACAAGAAGAACTCGGACGCCACGTTCTACCCCCAGCGGGTGGTCGCCCTCGACCCCGGCAACCGCAGGCAGCTGTGGTCGACCGATGTCGACACCGGCCAGGACCACCCCGCCCAGCTCTTCAAGGGCGGGGTTCTCGTGCTGCCCAACGACAGGTCGCATCTGGCCGCCTTCGACGCCCGTACCGGCCGGCCCCTGTGGCAGACCCCGGCGAGCTCCACGTCCGGCACCGCCTGCGACCCGGCGGTCGTGGACGGTGTGCCGTACGGGCTGTGCTCGGACGAGGCCGATCCCACCCACGGTTCGATGAGCGTCCTGCGCCTCGACCCGGGAGACGGCACCGCCCGTGAACTCGCCACCGTGCCCGCGCTGTCGCGGCCGCTGGGCAGCGTGGCCGGGCAGTTGCTCTTCGCGGTGCAGAGGCCGGCCGGGGACGGCTACGAGTCGACCGACCTGCAGAACCTGCCGTACACGGGCCTGATCCGGGTGGACCCGGCCACCGGCGCCGTCGTCAAGGTCCCCTTCGGGAGCGTCCGGCGCGGCACGATCACCCTCGCCGACGGCGTCGTGTACATCGTGGGGCCCGACGGCACGGTCACCGCGCTGCGTTCGGGCGACGGCAGCCAGGTGTGGCAGCGGGAGACGCAGATCGAGAACCTGTCCAAGCCGGTGTACTCGTCGACGTACGACGAGCTGTACTTCGTCAACCGTTACGGCCGGCTGCTCGCCCTCGACCGGCGTACCGGCGCCGAGCGCTGGAGCACGGCCAAGGTGGACAACCCCGGGCCCTCCGCCGAGACCACCGTGCCGAGCCTGCTGCTGGTGCGGGACGCGATCGTGGCCCAGGTCGGCGACATCGTCTTCTCGGTCCGCCCGGACCGTCCCGCGCAGGCCGCCTCCGCCGGCTGACCCGGCGTACGCCCAGGCACCCCCGTCCGGTCTAACGCCGCTCGGCCAGAAGAGGCGAGCGGGCGTGACCGATGTGACCGTGGTGGAAGGTATGGGCGCGCGTACGGATCCGAGGAGGCTGCATGGCCGAGGGACTGGTCGACGGCAGAGCGCCCCGCACTGCCCTGGTGAACGGCCCGACGCGGCCGCCCGAGCGCTCCGGGGACGCGTTCGGGCAGCTGAGCGCCGTCGCCGATGCCGTCCTCTACGAGGGCTACCTCCTCTACCCCTATCGGCGGTCCTCGCCGAAGAACCGTGCCCGCTGGCAGTTCGGGGTCCTTTTCCCCAGGGACTGGGTGGAGGCCGACGGCCCGGTCTGCCCGGGCGTGTCCGGCTCGGCGGACTCCTGGTACCAGCAGACGGAGTGCCTGGTGCGGGTGCACCGGCCGGACGCGGCCGTGCGGGTGCGCGTGCGGTATCTGCAGATGCAGCACAAGCAGGTCGAGGACGGCGAACGGCGGCCGGTCGAGTCGCTGACGTGCGACGACGGGACCGTGCAGCTGACCTTCGAGGAGGCGGTGCCGCGCGAGGCCGCGCTCACGGTCGCCCTGGACGAGGGCGAGCACACCTTTCCGGTGGGCTCCCCCGCCGGTGCCGACACGGAGGCGCTGCCGTCCGGCGCCGGACGGGTCGTCAGGCGCCGGGAGGAGGTACGGGCAAGCACCACGCTCGTGGCCGAGCGGTTCGGCGAGGGCCTCCTCCGGCTCCGGGTACGCACCGAGCACGAGGGGCGTACGGGGGATCCGCACGCCCCCCGCGACCAGGCGCTGCGCCACGCCCTCATCGCCACCCACACCCTGCTCGCCGCCGAGGGCGCGGAGTTCGTCTCCCTGATCGACCCGGGCACGGCCCTCCAGGAAGCAGCGCTGAGCTGTCGTAACGACTTCACGTTCCCGGTGCTCGGCGGCGCGCCCCCGGCCGACGCCCCCGCCGACGGCTCGGCCTCCGGCCTGCTGCTCTCCTCGCCGATCATCCTCCCCGACCATCCGCAGGTGGCACCGGAGAGCCCCGGGGACCTGCACGACGCCGGCGAGATCGACGAGATCCTCACCCTGCGCACCATGCTGCTGACGGACGAGGAGAAGCGGGAGGCCCGTGCCACCGACCGGCGGGCCGCGGAGATCCTCGACCGGGTCGACTCCATGCCGCCGGAGGTCTTCGGGCGGCTGCACGGCGCCATCCGTTCGCTGAAGCCCGTCGCGGACCGCCCCGCCTGGTGGCAGGAAGGCGCCGACGACGGGCTCTCCCCGGCCACCGACACGGTCCTGGTCGACAGTGTGCGGGTGGGCGGCGGCAGCGCGGTACGGCTCCGCCCGCGCGGCAGGGGCGCCGACGCCCAGGACATGTTCCTGGCCGGACGGACCGCGACCGTGGCGGCCGTCTTCCACGACGTGGACGGCAGCACCCATCTCGCCGTCACCGTCGACGACGACCCGGCGGCCGAACTGCACGGCTGGTACGGCCGTTTCCACTACTTCCGGCCCGACGAAGTCGAGCCGCTCGGGGGCACCGACGTCCCGGACCCAGCGGCGGCCGCCGAGCCGTCCCCGGGACCTACTCCATCGGAGGCCTAGCGCATGAGCACCAAGAACGGCACCACCGCCACCGCCGTCGGCGGAGAACCCAGCCGAGCCGGGGAACGCCAGGGGTTCGACGAGATCACCATTCTGTGGATCTCCGAGGGCATGAGCTGCGACGGCGACACCGTCTCCGTGACGGCGGCCGACCAGCCTTCCATCGAGGACCTGGTCCTCGGCCTGATCCCGGGTCTGCCGAAGGTCAACCTGGTCAACAAGGTGCTCTCGCCGAGCCTGGGCGGCGAGGACTTCCTCGCCCCGTACCGGGCGGCCGCGCGGGGCGAGCTGGAACCGTTCATCCTCGTCATCGAGGGCTCGGTCCCGAACCAGAACATCATCGAGGGCGAAGGCTACTGGACGTCCTTCGGCAACGACCCGGACACCGGCCAGCCGCAGACCCTCAACGACTGGATCGACCAGCTGGCGCCCAAGGCCTGGGCGGTGGTCGCGATCGGCACCTGTGCCGCCTTCGGCGGCATCCACGCGATGGCCGGCAACCCGACCGGTTCCATGGGTCTCGCGGACTACCTGGGCTGGGACTTCAAGTCCCAGGGCGGGCTGCCGATCGTGAACGTGCCGGGCTGCCCGGTGCAGCCGGAGAACTTCATGGAGACCCTCGTCTGGGTCCTCTACCACGCCGCCGGCAGCGCTCCCCCGCCCCCGCTGGACCACATGCTGCGTCCGCAGTGGCTGTTCGGCAAAACGGTGCACGAGGGCTGCGACCGCGCCGCCTACTACGAGCAGGCCACCTTCGCGACGGACTACAACTCGCCCAAGTGCCTGGTGAAGGCGGGCTGCTGGGGTCCGGTCGTGAACTGCAACGTGCCCAAGCGGGGCTGGATGGCCGGCATCGGCGGCTGCCCGAATGTCGGCGGCATCTGCATCGGCTGCACCATGCCGGGCTTCCCGGACGCGTTCATGCCGTTCATGGACGAGCCGCCCGGCGGCACCCTCTCCTCGCTGGCCATCAAGCCGTACGGCGCGGTCATCCGCCGGCTGCGCGGCTTCACCAACGAGCTGGTGAACCACGAGCCCAAGTGGCGCCACAACAAGCGCAAGCTCACCAGCGGGTACGCCCCGCGGTGGCGGCCCTGACGCGGTTCAGCACACACCCTCCACCGACCCGAGAACCACCCACAGCAAGGGGCAGCAACGCCGATGAGCACAACCGAGGCCCGGCAGCAGGCGCGCAAGCCCGCGCAGATCGTGGACATGTCCTGGGATCCGATCACCCGGATCATCGGAAACCTGGGCATCTACACGAAGATCGACTTCGCCAACCGGGAGGTGGTGGAGTGCCACAGCACCTCCTCCCTCTTCCGCGGCTACTCCGTCTTCATGAAGGGCAAGGACCCACGCGACGCGGGCTTCATCACCTCGCGGATCTGCGGGATCTGCGGCGACAACCACACCACGTGCTCCGACTACGCGCAGCAGATGGCGTACGGAGTGAAGCCGCCGCCGCTGGCCGAGCACATCGTCAACCTCGGCGAGGCGGCCGAGTACATGTTCGACCACACGATCTTCCAGGACAACCTGGTCTTCGTGGACTTCTGCGAGCAGATGGTCAAGGCCACCAACCCCACTGTCCTGGCCCGCGCCCAGCGCACCGACGCCCCGCGCGGTGACATCCACGGGTACCGGACCATCGCGGACATCATGAAGGCCTTCAACCCCTTCGAGGGCGAGGTCTACAAGGAGGCCCTGAAGGTCTCCCGGACCACGCGCGAGATGTTCTGCCTGATGGAGGGCCGGCACGTCCACCCCTCCACGCTGTATCCCGGCGGTGTCGGCACGATGCCGCAGCCGACCGTGTTCACCGACTACCTCAGCCGGCTGATGCACATCATCGACTTCGTGAAGAAGGCCGTCGCCATGAACGACGACGTCTTCGACTTCTTCTACGAAGCGCTGCCCGGCTACGAGGAGGTCGGCAAGCGCCGTATCCTGCTCGGCTGCTGGGGCGCCTGGCAGGACCCGAAGGTCGTCGACTACCGCTACGAGAACATGGACCGCTGGGGCAAGGCGATGTACGTCACCCCGGGCATCGTGGTCGACGGGGAACTGGTCACCAACAACCTGGTCGACATCAACCTGGGCCTCAGGATCATGCTGGGCAGCTCGTTCTACGAGGACTGGGTGAACGAGGACCCGTTCGTCACCCACGACCCGCTGGGCAACCCCGTCGACATGCGCCACCCGTGGAACCAGACGACCCTTCCGGTGCCGCAGAAGCGGGACTTCGAGGGCAACTACAGCTGGGTGATGAGCCCGCGCTGGTTCGACCAGCGCAGCGGCGACCACCTGGCCCTCGACACCGGCGGCGGCCCGCTGGCCCGGCTGTGGTCGACCGCGCTGAACGGCATCGTCGACACGCCCTACATCAAGGCCACCGGCACCAGTGTGCGGATCTCGCTGCCCAAGGGCGAGAGCCTGCCGGAGACCGTGCTGGAGTGGAAGATCCCGAAGTGGTCCAACACCCTGGAACGCGACCGCGCCCGGCCGTACTTCGTCGCCTACGCGGCGGCCATGGCCCTGCAGTTCCTGGAGGAGGCCATGGGGCTGGTCAGGTCCGGCGACACCAAGGTGTTCGAGGACTTCGAGGTGCCGGACGAGGCGATCGGCTGCGGCTTCCACGAGGCCGTGCGCGGGGTCCTCTCCCACCACCTGGTGATCAAGGACAAGAAGATCGCCAACTACCACCCGTACCCGCCGACCCCGTGGAACGCCAGCCCCCGCGACAAGTTCGGCACCCCCGGCCCCTACGAGGACGCCGTCATGGGTCAGCCGATCTTCGAGGAGAACGGCCCGGACGACTTCAAGGGCGTCGACATCATGCGCACGGTCCGCAGCTTCGACCCCTGTCTGCCGTGCGGTGTCCATATGTACACGGGCAAGGGCAAGACGCTGACCGTCACCCACTCGCCGACGTACGGGGCCAATCATGGCTGAGCCCGGGCGGCTCGACGGCGCGTCGGTCGAGGCCCGGCTGGCCCGCCTCGACACACTGCTGGAGGAGCTGGCGTCGGTCCCCGGCCCGACCGGCGGCTCGGCCGTGGAGGCGGTGCGCCTGCTGACCGAGGTCTACGGCGAGGCGCTCGCCCGCGTCCTGGACCGCGCGGACGAGCCGCTGGCCGAACGGCTCGCCGACGACGAACTGCTTGACCACCTTCTGGTCCTGCACGACATCCACCCCGAATCCCCCGAGCGCCGCGCCGCCCGCGCCGTCGAGCGGCTGCGGCCCGCCGTGCGCGAACGCGGCGGTGACGTCGAGTGGGCCGGCGTGGAGGACCAGGTGGGCCGGGTGCGGCTGACCACGGGCGGCGGTTGCGGCTCCGGGTGCGGCGGAGGTACTACGGATGTGACCGACGTCGTCCGGGAGGCGGTGCTCGCCGCGGCTCCCGAGCTGGCCGACGTGCAGCCGGTGCCCGAGGCCCCGGCTCCCGCCTTCGTCCCCCTGGACTCCCTGCGCCGGCCACAGGAGACCCGGTGAGCACCGACGGAGCCCTGGCCCGCCTCATCCGTACGGCCGCCGACCACCGGCCGGCGGCCGAGGCGGAGGTGTGCGACCTGTGCGCCGCCCCGGTGCCCGCGAACCATCCGCATCTGTACGACACCGGGCAGGCCGAGGTCCGCTGCGCCTGCCGCCCCTGCTCGGTGCTGTTCCCCGGCCAGGGCAGCGGCGAAGCCCAGTTCCGGCTGATCCCCACCCGCCGGGTCCGTCTCCCGAAGGTCGACACCGCGGCCCTCGGGGTCCCGGTCGGCCTGGTCTTCTTCGTACCGCGCGCCGACGGCTCGGTCACCGCCGAGGGGCCGAGCCCGGCGGGTGCCATGCGCTGGGAGGTGGACGCGGCGGCATGGCAGCGGGCGGTCGCCGGCTGCCCGCCCCTGGCCGGCATGACCCCCGATGTCGAGGCACTGCTGGTCAACACGGTCCACGGCCTGGACCACCACTGGATCGTCCCGGTCGACGACTGCTTCCGCATGCTCGCCGTGGTCCGCCGGGAATGGCGCGGCCTGTCCGGTGGCGGCCGGATGTGGCCGGCCGTGGAGCGTTTCTTCGAGGAGCTCACCGAGCGGTCTTGAGGAACGGAAACACAGGAAGGAGCAACCCCATGGGCAGCATCCGAGTCGGCCGAGCCCAGGCGAAGCCCGACACGCCGTCCCACGTGCCCGGTATGCACCAGGGCAACCGGGGGCCGAACACCGCCCAGAGAGGGCATCACCGGGACGGCACCGCCGACGCGCGGCGCTCCACCGGCATCCACTGGAAGCGGCACGACGCCCTGCTGGACGTCATGCCGAACATCCCTCCCGGCTGAACCGGACGAGAGAGAACTGGGAGTTTCCCCACATGAGGCAACGAAGAAGAGGTAAGACGGCCCAGCGCGTGCTGGCCGCCGAGGTCGCCGTGGTGGGCGCCCTGTGCGCGGCGCTGCTCGTCAGCGAGATCCCCAGCCTGATCCGCGAGCTGAAGATCTGGCGTATCGCCGGCGGGCTGGGTGCCCGTCGCCGGTATCCGTGAGCCGGGCGTGCACGAACTGTCGATCGCGACCGCGATCGTGGAACAGGCCGGCGAATGGGCCCGGGCGGACGGGCCGGACACCGTCTCGGCGGTGTCCGTCCGGGTCGGCGAGCTGTCGGGGGTCGTACCCGACGCCCTGACCTTCGCCTTCGAGGTGGCCCGCGACGGCACCGCCCTGGCGGGGGCACATCTCGTGGTCGAGCACGTGACCGCGCAGGCCTGGTGCGGGCCGTGCGCCGAGGAGTTCGCGGTGGGTATGCCGCCGTTCTTCTGGTGCCCGCGCTGCGACCGGCCCTGCACCGAGCTGCGCAGCGGCCGGGAGCTGGAGATCACCGCGGTCGAATGACCCCGCCGGTGCCCGGAACGGACCGGGCACCGGCGGGGTCTTCGCCTTGTTCAGCGGTTCCGCGTTCAGCAGATCCGCGGGAGCTGCTCCCCGAGCGGCAGGTCCACGATCCGCGTGCCTCCGAGTCCGGTCGCGACCACGACCATCCCGGGATGGTCGGCCACACACTCGCCGATCCGGGTCGCGCCCGCCCCTTGCGGATGGGCGCGCATCGCCTCCAGCACGGCCTCGGCCTCCGTCGGGGGGACGAAGGCGACGAGCCGGCCCTCGTTGGCGACGTAGAGCGGGTCGAGCCCGAGGAACCCGCAGGCGTTGGTGACCGCGTCCGGTACCGGGATGGCCCGCTCGGTCAGCCGCACCCCCGTTCCCGAGGCGCGGGCGATCTCGTTCAGCGAGGCGGCCAGGCCACCGCGCGTGGGGTCGCGCAGGACGTGGATGTCCGGGGTGACGTGGAGCATGGTGGCGACGAGATCGGCCAGCGACGCGGTGTCGCTGGCGATCTCGACCCCGAACTCCAGCCCCTCGCGCACGCTCAGGACGGCGACCCCGTGCAGCCCGATCGGCCCGCTCACGATGACGATGTCACCGGGCCGCGCCCGCTGCGGCCGGATGTCCACCAGCTCGGGGACGAGGCCGACCCCGGCGGTGGTGACATACACCCCGTCACCGTGGCCCGCCTCCACCACCTTGGTGTCACCGGTGGCGATGGTGACTCCGGCCGTCTCGGCCGCCGCGCCCATGGCCCGCGCCACGCGTTCGACGACGGCCAGCTCCACGCCCTCCTCCAGGACGAACGCGGCGGAGAGGTAGGCGGGCCGGGCGCCGCTCATCGCCAGGTCGTTTACCGTGCCGTTGACGGCGAGGTCGCCGAGGCAGCCGCCGGGGAAGAACAGCGGCCGTACGACGTAGGAGTCGGTGGAGAACGCCAGCCGGGTGCCGCCGAGGTGCAGGACGGCCGAGTCGGTCATCGCGGCGAGCAGGGCGTTGCCGTAGGCGGGGGCGAAGACCTGCTCGATCAGTTCGGCGGAGAGGGCGCCGCCTCCGCCGTGGCCCATCACCACGACCGGCTGGTCACGGATCGGCGCCGGACAGCTCCAGTTCGCCGGGTCGACGACGGTCTGCTCAGCCAACGGGGTTCATCTCCTCGCGCGGGAGCGCCGGTTCGGACATCCGGCGGTAGAGGTAGTAGGCGGCGCAGGCACCCTCGCTGGAGACCATGGTGGCGCCGAGCGGGGTGCGCGGGGTGCAGGTGGTGCCGAAGGCCGCGCACTCGACGGGTTTGATGAGCCCCTGCAGGACCTCGCCGGCCCGGCACTCGGCCGGTTCCTCGGTGCGGATGCCGGTGACGTCGAAGCGGTGCTCGGCGTCGTACGCGCGGTAGGCCTCGCTCAGCCGCCAGCCGCTGGCCGGGATCGGGCCGATGCCGCGCCAGGAACGGTCGGTGACCTCGAAGACCTCCTCGATCATGCGGACGGCGGCCGGGTTGCCGTCCTCGCGCACGGCACGGGCGTAGGCGTTCTCCACCCGGTGCTCGCCGCGCTCCAGCTGGCGGACCGTGCGGCGGATGCCCTCCAGGATGTCGAGCGGTTCGAAGCCGGTGACGACGATGGGGACCCGGTGGCGCGCGGCCAGCTGCGGGTACTCGGTCATGCCCATCACGCTGCACACGTGCCCGGCGGCCAGGAAGCCCTGCACCCGGCAGGCGGGGGCGGTCATGATCGCCTCGATGGCCGGGGGGACACGCACATGCGAGACCAGGAGGGTGAAGTTGGTCAGGCCCAGGCGCTTGGCCTGGTGGACGGCCATGGCGTTGGCCGGTGCGGTGGTCTCGAAACCGATGGCGAAGAAGACGACCTGGCGGTCCGGGTGGCGCTGGGCGAGCTTCAGCGCGTCGAGCGGCGAGTACACCACGCGGACGTCGCCGCCCCCGCCCTTGACCCGGAACAGGTCCCGGTCGGTGCCGGGCACCCGCAGCATGTCCCCGAACGAGCAGAAGATCACGTCGGGGCGGGCGGCGATCTCCAGCGCCTTGTCGATGCACTCCAGCGGGGTCACACAGACCGGGCAGCCCGGCCCGTGGATCAACTCCACTTTTTCGGGCAGGAGTTGGTCGATGCCGTGCCGGATGATCGAGTGGGTCTGGCCGCCGCACACCTCCATCAGGGCCCAGGGCCGGGTGACGGTGGCCCGGATGTCGTCCAGCAGCCGGCGCGCCAGCTGAGGGTCGTTGAACTCGTCGAGGTACTTCACCGGGTCTCACTTCCCTCGGCCTGCTGTGCCGCCTGCTGCCAGGCGTCGCCGAACTCCTCGTCCAGCAGCCCCAGTTCCTCGAAGAGCTTGAGGGAGGCCAGGGCCGACTCCTCGTCGAGCCGCTGCAGGGCGAAGCCCACATGGACGATGACGTACTCCCCGACGCGGACGTCGGACACGTACTCCAGACACGCCTGCTTCTGCACACCGCCGAAGTCGATCAGGCCGGTGAGCGGATCGGCGGTGTTGTCGATGCTCACGACTCTGCCGGGCACTGCCAAACACATGGGTCACTCCGTCTCGTCGCTGACTGCCGTACGCCGGCCGTCGTCGGGTCGTTGTTCATGGGCCGCGACCACCAGTTGCCCGAGCGCCAGCCCGCCGTCGTTCGGCGGGACTTCGCGGTGCCGGAGGACCGTGAACCCGAAGCCGTGCAGCAGGTCGCAAGCGGCCTGCTCCAGAAGCGTGTTGGCGAAGACGCCTCCGGTGAGAGCGACGGTGGTCAGGCCGGTGGCGCGGCGCGCGCCGCGGCACAGGTCCAGGACCGCCCGGGCGACACCGCGGTGGAAGTGGGCCGCGATCACCGGTACCGGGGTGCCGCGCCGCAGGTCGGTGACGATCGCGCGCAGCGCGGGGGCCGGGTCGAAGCGGTAGCCGAAGGGGTACGCGGCCGCGTCCTCGTCCCAGGCCAGGCAGGCCCGTGCCTCCAGTTCCAGGGCGGCCTGGGCCTCGTACCCGGCGCGGTGGCACACGCCCGCGAGGGACGACACGGCGTCGAAGAGCCGGCCCATGCTGGAGGTGGCCACACAGCCGACCTGACTGGGCAACTGCCGTGCGAGCAGCCTGAGTTCCTCGCGCGAGCAGGCGGCGACGCAGGGCAGGTCCGTATCCCACGGCACTCCGGCCGCCCACAGCCGGGCCAGCGCCGTCCGGCAGGGGTTGGCGACTGCCGCGTCGCCGCCGGGGAGCGGAGCCGGGGTGAGGTGGGCGAAGCGGCGGTAGCCGGTGTAGTCGGCGATGAGCAGCTCGCCGCCCCAGATGCTGCCGTCGTCGCCGTAGCCGGTTCCGTCGAAGGCGACGCCGATGACGGGTGTGGTGCCGTCGAGGCCGGCCTCTGCCATGGCGGCGGCGATGTGGGCGTGGTGGTGCTGGACGAACACCGGCTTTTTCACCAGGAGTTGAGCGGCGCGGCGGCGAGCCCAGGCGGACGAGTGGTAGCCGGGGTGGCGGTCGGCGGCGATGAGCTCGGGGCGGACTCCGGTCAGCCCGTGCAGATGCTCTTCCGCGCGGGCGGCGGCCTCCAGCGTTGCCAGGTCGCCCATGTCGCCGATGTGCGGCCCGAACCAGGCCAGCTCGCCCTCGCCGGCGCACAGCGCGTTCTTGAGGTCGCCGCCCACCGCCAGCGCGGGCCGCACGGGGACGGGCAGGCGCAGCGGGCGTGGCACATATCCGCGGGAGCGGCGCAGGACCTGTTCGGTGCCGTCGGCGCGCACCCGAAGCAGGGAGTCGTCGCAGGGCGAGGCGATGGGCCGGTCGTGGGCGAGCCAGGCGTCGACCAGTCCGAACAGCCGGGTCAGCGCCTCGTCGTCGTCCGTGACGATCGGCTCGCCCGAGCGGTTGCCGCTTGTCATGACCAGCACGCGGGGGCCGGGCGGGTCGCCGGGGAGTCCGAAGAGGAGGGTGTGGACGGGGGTGTAGGGCAGCATCACACCGAGGTGGGGGCTGCCGGGGCACACGCCCGGTGCCAGCCGTACGTCGTCGCGGGGGCGCAGCAGGACGATGGGGCGCCGGGGGCCGGTGAGCGTGGCCCGTTCGGCGGACCCGACCACGGCAATCCGCTGCACCTCGTCCAGGTCCGCGCACATCACGGCGAACGGCTTGTCCCCTCGCGCCTTGCGGGTGCGCAGGGTGTCGACGGCCCGGGGGTTGGAGGCGTCGCAGGCCAGGTGGTAGCCGCCGATGCCCTTCACGGCGACGATCCGTCCGGCCGCGAGCAGCTCTCGTGCCCGTGAGAGGGCATCACCATCGCGAGCGGCCCTCACTCCGCTGCCCGCGGCGGGTACCAGCCGCAGCCGGGGTCCGCAGTCCGGGCAGGCCACGGGCTGGGCGTGGAAGCGGCGGTCGGCCGGGGCGTCGTACTCGCGGGCGCAGCCGGGACACATGGGGAAGCCGGACATGGTGGTGACCGCGCGGTCGTACGGCATCCCGGTGGCGATGGTGAAGCGGGGTCCGCAGTGGGTGCAGGTGATGAAGGGGTGACGGTGCCTGCGGTCGGCCGGGTCGGCCAGCTCCCGCAGGCAGTCGGCGCAGGTCGCGGTGTCGGGCGGGAGCAGGGTGCGGCCCGGGGACGACTGCGCGGTGGCGCGGATGGTGAAGCCGGGGTCCGCCCCGGTGACGGGTACCTCCTCGACACCGACGGCCGTGACGGTGGCCAGCGGCGGCGGCTCGGCGGCGAGCAGCTCGCGGAACCGCTCGACGCCGCTCGCCGCTCCCTCGACCTCGATGAGCACGCCGTTCGACGTGTTGCTGACGAATCCGGTGAGCGCGAGACCGGCGGCGAGGCGGTGGACGTACGGGCGGAACCCGACGCCCTGCACGGTTCCCCGCACGGTGATGCGCCGGCGGACCGCGGCTACCGTGGCGGGGGCGGTCACGAGGCGGTGGGTGCGTGGACGTGACCGTGCGGATGCGGGGCGAGGGGCGGACGGTGCGCGGGAGCGCCGTCCCGTACCGCGAGCACCCGGTCCAGGACCGTGTCGACGCCTTCGCCGGTGCGGGCGCAGGAGCGGACGATCTCCACCCCGGGGTTGACCCGCCGCACATGGTCGGCGAAGGCGGTGTCGTCGAAGCCGGCCGGCCCGGCGAGGTCGGCCTTGGTGAGCACGACCAGGTGCGCGGAGCCGAAGGCGGTGGGGTATTTCGAGGGCTTGTCCTCGCCCTCGGTCACCGCCATCAGCACGATCCGCAGCTGCTCGCCGAGGTCGTAGGAGGCAGGGCAGACGAGATTGCCGACGTTCTCCACGAACAGCAAAGCGGTGTCCGGCGGCAGCCAGCCCTCCAGGTGGCCGCGTACCTGCCGGGCTTCCAGGTGGCACAGCCCGTCGGTCAGCAACTGTTTCACCGGCGCTCCCGAACGGGCCAGCCGCCTGGCGTCGTTCTCGGTCGCGAGGTCGGCCGTGAACGCGGCGACGGGCACGTCCCGCTCCAGTGCCCGGGCCAGCACCCGGCCGAGCAGTTCGGTCTTGCCGCTGCCGGGGCTGGAGAGCAGGTTCACCATGCTCACCCCGCGCGCGGCCAGGTCGTCGCGCAGGCTCGCGGCCAAGCCGTCGTTCCTGGCCAGGACGGCCCGGGTGACCTCCTCGGACTGACACATGGGCGCTCCTCGATCGCTGAGTCCTGGAAGGACCGTCGGATCGGGTGGGTCCCGTCCTGGTCCGTCAGCGATCCTCCGCGCCGGTGGCGGCCGGGTGCGGGAGCCCGGCCGAAGCGGGGCCCGTGGATTCCTCCGGGCGGTCCAACGAGGGCGTGACCAGGGGATCGGCCAGCAGTGCCGGGACGAGGGTGTGCAGCGCTTCGACGGCCCGTTCGACCGCGTCCCGGACGGGCTCGCTCAGGCCGGGGGCGATGTCCTCGTCGCCGCGTGGCAGCTCCCCGGGCTCACAGGCGAGGACGAGGACGCGCGGCAGGGGTTCGTCGCCGAGGTGGGCGGCCAGGGCGAGCACCTTCGCCGGGTCCATGCCATGTGCCTCGGGCGGGGCCGCCGGAACGCCGTCGGGGAGTTCGGGCTCGATCAGGGAGAGCGTCCCGGGGCGCCTGCCGCGGGCGGCGGCGTCCACGAGTACGGCGACCGTCCAGCCGTCGAGCAGTTCGTAGGCGAGGTCCATGCCCCGGATGCCGTAGTCCCGGACCCGTGCCCCGGGGGGCAGCGGGCGCCGGTCCAGGGCACGGATCACCTCGGGTCCGAAGGCGTCGTCGCCGAGGAAGATGTTGCCGACGCCCGCCACCAGCAGCCGCGTCACCGGGCACCGCCCGGGACCTTGCGGACGAAGTCCGAGCGCAGCGAGTGGTAGGCGGCGGTGGGGTCGAAGAACACGGCGTGCATCCGTTCGAGTTCGTCCTTCCGGTACTCGGCGAGCGGTCGTTCCGCCTCGTCGGCCCGGCGCGCCGCGGCCTTGGCGGCGAGACGCCGGCCGAGATCGGTTGTGCCGGCGAGTGCGACCGCCAGTTCCTCGACCTCGGCGGCGAAGCGCTGTGCGGGGACCGGCAGCAGCCGGTCGACGAGCCCGAGCCGGGCGGCCGTGGCGGCGCTCACCGGCTGTGCCTCCTCCGTCAGCCGCCGGGCGGTCTCCGCTCCGACGCGGCGGGGCAACGAGTACGTCCAGAACTCCGAGCCGTACAGGCCCATCCGCCGGTAGTGCGGGTTGAGGACGGCGCCGGTACGGCACCAGACCTCGTCGGCGGCGAGGGCGAGCATGGCGCCGCCGGCCGCCGCGTTCCCGCCGAGCGCCGCCACCACCAGCCGGTCGGTGGTCCGCAGTACGGCCTCGACCAGGTCGTCCATCGCGTTCAGGTTGGTCCAGGACTCCTCGGCGGGGTCCGGGGCGGCCTCGATGACGTTCAGATGGATGCCGTTGGAGAAGAAGTCCCGGCGGCCGCCGAGCACGAGAACCCGGGTCGGCCGGGCGAGGGCGTACTCGTAGGCGGCGAGCAGGCGCCGGCAGTGGTCGGTGCTCATCGCGCCGCCGGGGAATGAGAAGGTGACGAAGCCGACGTCGCCGTGCTGCCGGTAGCGGACGTCGGTCCAGGTGCGGCGGTCCGGGGGCAGTTCGAGCGGGGCGGGGGCCTCCGGGAGGGCCGGGGCGCCGAGCACCTCGGCGGCGGGGCGGCGGAAGGGGGCCGGGTCACCGGAGCTCTTGCGGGGGCGTAGCTCCGGGATCCAGACGGCGCCGTCGCGGGTGGCCCGGCAGACCGCGCCCGCGCGGGTCGCGAGCAGCTCGCCCGGCCGGCCCCGCAGTTGGTCCTCGGGGTGGCCGCCGTGCAGGAACACCTCCCGGCCGAGGAGTTCGTCCAGCACCCCCGGCTGGGAGTCGGCGCCGCGCAGCTTGCGCAGCACCGTGTCCGTGTCGTCGGCCGCCCAGTCGATCCGCCGCCGCGCCTGGCGGAAGACGTCACGCCAGACGATCTGGTCGTGGATCGCCGGATCGCTCTGCGGCACCGGCTTGTACGAGCCCTCCGCATACCGTCGTACGGCCTGGTGGACCGCGGTGAGGGCGGCGTCCGCGGCCTCGTTGCGGTAGAGGTCGCTCTTCCCGACCGGCTCCACCGGGAAGGGCTCGCTCGCCCAGACGGCGCCCGCGTCCATGGCCGCCTCGGCCTGGAGCACGGTCACGCCCCAGCGGGGCGCCTGTCCGGCGATGGCCCAGTCGAGCGAGGAGGGACCTCGGTCGCCGAGCGGTCCCGGGTGCAGGATGAGGCAGGTGTGCTCCCGCCAGACGTCCACGGGGAGTGCGGTCTTCAGCATCGGCGCGATGACCAGGTCAGGGCGCCGGTCCCGCACCGCGGACCGGACGGCGTCGGGGCCGTGGGCGGCGAGGACGACGGCCACGTGGTGGCCGAGGTCGGACAGTTCGGCGTACACCCGTTGGGACAGGCTGTTGAACGCGCTGGCGACGAGCAGAATGTCCATGGTGCGGCATGTTCGCCGCTTCAGCGGTCTCCGGGAAGGACCCCGGCGGCGTTTCGCCGGCCGTCCTGGACCACTCGGCCCTCTCCCGCCCGGAAGGCCCAGTCCATCCGGGGCTCCATCACGAACCGGAAGACCCGGCGCACCGGTGGTGTGCACAGCAGGGTCACCACCACGGCGGCGACGAGGGTGACCGTCACCGCGCCCAGCGGGCCGTGCATCCAGGCCGGGTCGTACCAGTGGGCGGGCTTGGCGCCCTGCACGACGAAGCCGTGCAGCAGGTAGCCGTAGAGCGTGCCCGCGCCGAGGGCGGTGAACCAGGTGCGGCGGCCCGGCACCCAGGCGAGAAAGCAGGCGACCAGCACCAGGGAGCAGCCGAAGGTGGCGAGGGTCATGACGGGCCCGTACCAGGCGGGCACGCCGAGTTGCTCGGCGCTGTCCCGGTGGAAGAACCAGCGGTAGGCCAGGTGCGGCCCCGCCCAGTACGCGACGGCGAGGGCGCACAGGGCGACGGGGACGGCCCACAGGCGCACGCGCCGGCGGCGCAGCAGGCTGAAGTGCTCCGGGCGCAGGCACAGGCCCAGCACGAAGTACGGCAGGAACTGCAGGGCCCGCTGCAGGTCGAGGTCGTTGCCGATGGACGACGAGAGACTCGCCAGCATGGCGACGGCGAGCGCGAGGGGCAGCGGCCACCGCACGAGCCGCCAGATCGGCGTCGTCAGCCGCCAGATGAACAGCGCCGCCAGGAACCAGGTCAGATACAGGGGGTCCAGCAGGCTGATCTCGCGGTCGGGGGCGTGGTCGCTCCACCGGGTGAAGAGGGTGTAGGCGACCTCGAACACCACGTAGGGCACGGCGACCCCGGTGACCAGCCGTTTGACGCGGGTCGGGCCGGCGTCGAAGCTGCGGGAGAAGTAGCCGGAGATGATGATGAACGCCGGCATGTGGAAGGCGTAGACGAACGTGTAGAGCGCGGTGACGGTGCGGCTGTCCGAGCGCAGCGGTTCCCAGGCGTGCCCTACCGCCACGAGCACGATCGCCAGGTATTTCGCGTTGTCGAAGTAGGCGTCGCGCCGCCCGGCGGGCGGGCCGCTCCGGGAAGCCGCGCCGTCGCGGGGCGGCGGGACCGGTGTCCGGTCGGCGGCCCCGGCGGGCGGCGCGTCGACTGCGGTCGCTGTCTCGCGGGAGCCGGACAGACCAGAACACCTCTCACACGACATGCGCTCCAGGGAGCGAGGGGGGGTGGGGCAGTACTCCGGTCACGCTGCTCTCCGGATTCCCGCGGAGTAAACCCGTCACGACGCTCAGGTGTCAAAGCGGGAAACGGGGTCCATCCGTCATTCTGCGTCGCGAAGATGGTTCCGCCCGTGTCGACCGATGCCCCTTTGGAGCGTGCCGCGTGACGTCGCCGGACCCTGTCTCCGCACGATTCGTGGAACTGCTGGACACCCGCCCGGAAACCCTTCAGGAAGCGGCGGACGATTTCGGCCACCTCGTGCACCTGCCGCCCCGGGGCGTGCTGCGGCCCCGGTCCGCGGCCGAGGTCAAGGACGCGCTGGCGTACGCGGGACCGCGAAGGATCCCGGTGGCGGCGCGGGCCGGGGGGCATTCCCTGTACGGCCAGGGTCAGGCGCCGGGCGGGATCGTCCTGGACCTGGGTGCGCTGAGCGGGGTCGGGCCGGTGACCCGGGACCGGGTGGAGGTGCCGGCCGGGGCGCTGTGGCGGGACGTGCTGGCGGCGACCCTGCCGTACGGGCTCGCGCCGCCCGTCCTCGCCGACTACCTCGGTGCCGGCGTCGGCGGTGTGCTGAGCGCGGGCGGGCTGGGCGGCGCCAGCCACCGGTACGGCCTGGTCGCGGACTCGGTGCTGGAGCTGGAGGTGATGACCGGGGCCGGCGAGCACGTGGTCTGCTCGCCGGAACACCACGGCGCCCTCTTCCACGCGGTCCTGGCCGGCCTGGGACAGGTGGCCGTCATCATCAGGGCCACCCTGCGCCTGTCGGCCGCGCCCGCCCTGGTGCGCCGCTACTGCCTGTACTACCCCTGTCTCGACGCCTACCTGGCCGACCAGCACCGGCTCGCGACCGACCGGCGCTTCTCCTACCTGGAAGGCCAGGCCCGCCCCGCCGACGACACCGCCGGCGGCTGGCACTACATGATCGAGGCCGTGGCCGACCACCAGGGGCCGACCCCGCCCGACGACGAGGCCCTCCTGGGAGACCTCTCCTTCGACACGACCGAGATCACGGACCTCGGATTCGCCGAGTTCGCGAACCGGGTCGCGCAGGACGAGGAGATCCTGCGCGCGACCGGCGAGTGGCTGCACCCGCATCCCTGGCTGAACCTGCTGCTCCCCGAGGACACCGCGGCGTCCGTCGTCACCGGCGTCCTCGCCGACCCCGGCTTCCAGGACCTGCGCGAGAACGGCCTGGTCCTGCTCTACCCCCTCCTCACCCGCACCCTGCGGGCCCCGCTGTTCCGCCGCCCGCGCGGCGAAGTCGTCCACCTGCTCGCCCTGTTGCGCACGGCCGCCCCGGGCGCGGCCGACCCGATGGTGGCCGCCAACCGCACGGCGTACGAGTACGCGCGGGCGAAGGGGGCCGTCGCCTATCCGGTCAACGCGCTGCCGATGTCCCCTGCCGACTGGCGGGAGCACTACGGCAGCCAGTGGGGCACCCTGGCCGCGGCCAAGAGCGTCCACGACCCGCACGGCATCCTTGGCAGGGGGCACGGGATGGCGTGGTGAGCACCGCCACCGGCCGGCGCGGGCCGGATTCGGTCCGCGCCGGGGTGTCGATTGCGCGCGGCGCCGTTCGTCGGTGGGGTGTAGGAAGCTCTTTGAGGTCCGGGAGGAACCATGAAGTACATGCTGCTGGTCTGCGGCGACGACACCGCAGACGCCTCGGGGATGGCGCCGGTCGAACCCTGGGTGGAGGAGCACGGCGTCCGGCGCGGGGCCCGGCTGTACGGCCACCGGCTGCGGCTGCCGGACACGGCGGTCACCGTGCGGGTACGCGACGGTGAGGTGCTGCGGACCGACGGGCCGTTCGCGGAGACGAAGGAGTACGTCGCCGGATTCGACGTCGTCGACTGCGACAGCCTGGAGGAGGCCGTACGGATCGCCGCCCAGCACCCCGTGGCCACCATCGGCGCCATGGAGGTGCGCCCGTTCTGGGACGAGGGGCTCATGGAGGACGCCGCGACGGCCATCCGCCATCTCGACGCCGAGCTCACCGCGGCCGTTCACGACCGGGACACCGACCGGATGACGGCCTGCTACGCGCCCGACGTGGAGGCCTTCCAACCCGCCGGCGTCCAGGGGCAGTCGGGGATCGCCGCGTTCCGCAAGTCGGTCGAGGAGTGGTTCGCGACGCTCAGCGGGCCCGTGCACCGCGAGGTGCTCGAACTGCACGTTCGCCCCGGGGAGGGCAGTGCCTTCAGCCATGCCCTCGTCCGGATGCGCGGCACCCGGGTGACCGGGGAGCCGCTGGACCAGGTGGTCCGCGTCACCACCGGCTACCGCGACACCGGTTTCGGCTGGCTGATCGCCCACGAGCACATCTCGGTGCCGCTGGACGCGACGGCCGGGAAGGAGCGGTCATGAAGTACGTCCTGTTCATCTGCACGCCCGTCGGCGGCGAGGAGCTCAGCCCCGCCGAGATCGCCGAGGACCCGCGCTTCACCTCGTACATCCACGAGGTCCGCAGCCGTGACATCGTCAGGGGCGGCGCCCGGCTGCGGCCTGCCGCCGACGCGACCACCGTGCGCGTCCAGGGCGACGAAGTGCTGCTGAGCGACGGGCCGTTCGCCGACACCAAGGAGTACGTCGCGGGCCTCGACATCATCGAGGTCGCCGATCTCGACGAGGCGATCGCGTTGGCCTCCCGGCACCCCGCGGCGCTCGCCGGCGGCTCGGTAGAGGTGCGGCCGGTCTGGGAGTGAGTGCCACGGACGACGTCGAGAAGGCCGTCGCCGCCGCCTTCCGTGAGGAGTGGGCCCAGGTCGTCGCCACCCTGATCCGGGTGACCGGCGACTGGGACCTCGCCGAGGAGTGCGCGCAGGACGCCTTCGCCCAGGCGCTGGAGCGGTGGCGGCGCGACGGAGTGCCGCGCCGCCCCGGCGCCTGGCTCACCACGACCGCCCGCAACCGCGCCCTGGACGTGCTGCGCCGGGAGGCGGTGGGGGCGCAGAAGCTGCGGGAGGCGGCGGTGCTGGCGCGGGACGAAGGGCCGTACGACCCGGACCACGAGGGCGACGACAGCGGTGTGGCGGACGACCTGCTGCGGCTGATCTTCACCTGCTGCCACCCGGCCCTGCCGATCGAGGCCCGGGTCGCGCTGGCCCTGCGCACGCTCGCCGGGCTGACCACCCCCGAGATCGCGCGCGCCTTCCTCGTGCCCGAGGCGACGATGGCGCAGCGGATGGTGCGCGCCAAGCGGAAGATCCGCAACGCCGGCATCCCGTACCGGGTGCCGCCCGCGCATCTGCTGCCCGAACGCACGACGGGCGTTCTCGGCGTGATCTATCTCCTGTTCAACGAGGGGTACGCGGCCACGGCCGGCGCCGACCTGATGCGGACCGGCCTCTGCGCCGAGGCCATCCGCCTGGCCCGCCTGCTGGCCCGGCTGATGCCCGACGAACCGGAGGTCGTCGGGCTGCTAGCGCTTCTGCTGCTGCACGACGCACGCCGGGACACCCGGGTTGACGCGGCCGGCGACCTGGTGACCCTGGAGGACCAGGACCGCAGCGCATGGGACCGCGCCGATATCGACGAAGGCGCGGCTCTTCTGGAGGCCGCTCTGCGCCGCGGCCGCCCCGGCCCGTACCAGATCCAGGCGGCCGTCGCGGCCTGCCACGCCACCGCGGCCACCGCCGCCGACACCGACTGGGCCGACATCGCAGGCCTCTACGGCGAGCTCCAGCGGTATGTGCCCTCGCCCGTGGTCCGGCTCAACCGCGCGGTCGCCGTGGGCATGGACGAGGGCGGGGAGGCGGGTCTCGCCCTGGTGGCGGAGCTGGAGGCGGAGGACGACCTGGCCGGCTACCACCTGCTGCCGGCGACCCGCGCCGACCTGCTGCGCCGCATGGCCCGTACGGGGGAGGCGGCCGAGTCCTACGAGCGGGCCCTGGAGCTGGTGGAGAACGCGGCGGAACGCAGGTTCCTGGAGAAGCGGCTCGCGGAGTGCCGGGTCCGCGTAGGCACCCGGGGTTCGCCTCAGGCTCCGCCGCGGGTTCGCCCCCACCCCGAATGCGGCAGCCCACCGGAGTGACGCGCGGCCCGTCGTGCCCAGCGTGATGGTGCATGGTCACCATCCACCCGGTGCTGGAGGCGATGGTCCAGCCGGTCTGACCACCGCCTCCGTCCCAGGGCGTCAGCCGCCGAGCGCGGCCATCACGACCGCCTTGGCCTCCTCCTGTACCCGGGCCAGGTGCTCGGGGCCCCGGAAGGACTCGGCGTAGATCTTGTACACGTCCTCCGTGCCGGACGGGCGGGCCGCGAACCAGGCGCTCTCCGTGGTCACCTTGATGCCGCCGATCGGCGCGCCGTTGCCCGGCGCCTCGGTGAGGACCCCGGTGACCGGTTCACCCGCGAGCGTCTCGGCGGTGATCTGGGCCGGGGAGAGCTTGGCGAGGAGGGCCTTCTCCTCACGGGTCGCCGGGGCGTCGATACGGGCGTAGGCGGGATCGCCGAAGCGGGCGGTCAGTTCGGCGTAGTGCTCGGACGGGGTCTTGTCCGTCACCGCCGTGATCTCGGAGGCGAGCAGGGCGAGCAGGATGCCGTCCTTGTCGGTCGTCCAGACCGAGCCGTCCCGGCGCAGGAAGGAGGCGCCGGCAGACTCCTCGCCGCCGAACCCGATGGCGCCGCTGAGCAGTCCGTCGACGAACCACTTGAACCCGACCGGGACCTCGATCAGTTGGCGGCCGAGGTCGGCGGCGACCCGGTCGATCATCGAGGAGGAGACGAGGGTCTTGCCGACGCCGGTGTTCGCCGGCCACTGCTCGCGGTGGCGGTAGAGGTAGGAGATGGCGACGGCCAGGTAGTGGTTGGGGTTCATCAGGCCGGCGTCGCGGGTGACGATGCCGTGCCGGTCGGCGTCCGCGTCGTTGCCGGTGGCGACGCGGAACTCGTCCCGCTTCTCGATCAGCGAGGCCATCGCGTACGGCGAGGAGCAGTCCATGCGGATCTTGCCGTCCCAGTCCAGCGTCATGAAGCGCCAGGTGGGGTCGGTGTACGGGTTGACCACCGTGAGGTCGAGGCTGTGCCGTTCGGCGATCCGGCCCCAGTAGGCGACGGAGGCCCCGCCGAGCGGGTCGGCGCCGATGTGCAGCCCGGACGCCCGGACCGCGTCGAGGTCGAGGGCGCTGGGCAGGTCGTCGACGTACACGCCCATGAAGTCGTACCGGCCGGTGGTGGGGGCGGCGAGCGCGCGCTGGTAGGTGAGGCGCTGTACGTCCTTCATCCCGTCCGCGATGATCCGGTTGGCCCGGTCCTGGATCCAGGAGGTGGCGTCGGAGGCGGCGGGGCCGCCGCTGGGCGGGTTGTACTTGAAGCCGCCGTCGGAGGGCGGGTTGTGCGAGGGGGTGACCACGACACCGTCCGCGAGACCGGTCGTGCGGCCGCGGTTGTGGGTGAGGATGGCGTGCGAGACGGCCGGGGTGGGCGTGTAGCCGTCGGCGATGTCGATCAGGACGGTGACGCCGTTGGCGGCGAAGACCTCCAGGGCGGTGACCTTCGCGGGTTCGGACAGGGCGTGGGTGTCGGCGCCCATGAAGAGGGGGCCGTCGGTGCCCTGGCCGCTCCGGTACTCGCAGATGGCCTGGCTGGTGGCCGCGATGTGGTCCTCGTTGAACGCGGTCGCCAGGGACGATCCGCGGTGTCCCGAGGTGCCGAACACCACCCGCTGGGCCGGGTCGGCCGGGTCCGGGTGCAGCGCGTAGTACGCCGTGACCAGCCGGGCCACGTCGACGAGGTCCTCCGGAGCTGCCGGCTGGCCCGCTCGCTCATGCGGCATGAGTTCATTCCTCCGCAGTCGTTGATCGATCGCTCGACACCCATCCTTCCTTCTCAGGTCCGGTGCGCGCGAGTGCAGCACCGGCCCGGACGCCGAAGACACGGCGGGTTCCCGGCTGATTCACAGCAGCCAGAAGCCCTTGGGCGTTCTGATCCCGGTACCGTCCAGGACGTGGGTCGCCGTCGCGCCCCGCAAGATACGGCGGGCGTACGGCCGGGAGCGGGCGGTCGGCCGAACGGCTCCCCCACGGGCGCGGCGGACGTTCCGGAAGGCCCGCATCGGGACATACTGAACATCAGTCAACTCCCGCGCCCCCGGGCAGTCACGAGAGGCCGCACCGTGGAGAACTCCCTCTCGCCCGCCGCCCAGGATCGCTACGACACCTATCTGGACCATGTGAAGCGTTGCCCCGACTGCCGTCCCGTCCGCTGCCGGACCGGCCAGGCACTGGTGCGCGCCTATCTGGCGACCACGCGGGCGGAGCGCCCGGACGCCCGCAAGCACTGAGCCGAAGGGACGGCGGCCCCTCACAGCCACCGGCCTAGGGGGTGTCGTCTGGATCATGCCGGCGTCGCGGGGTCTGGCACGCACTCAGCAGAGGGGGTGCCCCCAGCCGCGTTGTCGTCACTCCCCGACGTCCCCCAGCCTTCGGCCGGAGGTGCCGCCACCGCGTCGCCCGCCGCGGCAGCGGCTGATTGTCCACGCCTCCTCCGCCTCGCAGCTGCACGCACCAGACCCCGCTCGGCTCGGTCAAGGAACACTGTTCCTCACTGCCGACCTGATCCAGACGACACTCCCTGGCGCGCCACGCGGTAGCGGAGGTAGACAACTCCTGAGCTGAAGGTGCGGCTCTCGACGAGTTCGAGATCCACCCGGCGCTCGCGCCGGGGAAAGAACGGAACGCCACCGCCGACCAGCACCGGGTAGACCCTGGCCCGGTACTCGTCGATCAGACCCGACGCGGCCGCCTCGGCGGCGAGAGTCGCGCCGCCGATCGCGATGTCGCCCTCCCCCGGCTCGGCTCGCAACCGCTCGATCTCCTCCGCCAGGCCCCCGGAGGCCAGGCGGGCATTGCCCAGCACCGCCGACAGCGTGGTGGAGAACACCACCTTGGGGAGCGGCTTCCAGATCGCGGCCCACTCGAGCAGCGAGTCGTCGAGCGAGGGATCCTGGTCGGCGGTCTCCCAGTACAGCATCGTCTCGTACAGCCGTCGCCCCAACAGGTGGACGCCGACCTCTTGCATCTCGTCGGTGGCCAAGCGAAAGACCTCAACGTCGGGCGCCGCCCAGTCGAAGTCGCCGTCCGGCCCGACGATGTAGCCGTCAAGTGAGACGCCCATCGAATACGTCACGCTGCGCAACAGAAGTCCTCCTCCGTAACGGGTTCGACAGTACGACCGCCGGACGCGGCAGGACTCATCGCCGCGACGGAATATGGGTCGGTGAACGGCACCACACGTCACGCTGCACGGTGGAGGGAATCGCCCTGGTCCAGTCCCGTGGCGGCCGGATCGTGGAGGCCCATCCGGGCGATGTGATCTGGACGCCGCCGGGCGAGGAGCACTGGCACGGCGCCGGTCCCGGCCAGTTCATGGCCCACCTCGCCCTGTGGGAGACCGACGACGTCACCTGGCTCGACCACGTGACCGACGCCGAATACGGCGGTCCGCGCGACAGCACACGCAGGTGACACCCCCGACCCCCGGTGACATCCGGGTGGGGCCACCTGTTTTCAAGACGCTCCCGTGTCGCTGATCGCCGTCAGGATCCGTCTACGCGCTCCGGGCGCAGTACGGCTCACCTGGCCACCTCCGAAGCGGTGCCGGATCCGGCGAGGCCCAGTTCGCGCTCGCCGAGCGGAGCGAAGAACCGGTCGACGTCGGCGTCGCTGACCTCGGCGAGGGTGGCCGGGGACCAGCGCGGGTTCCGGTCCTTGTCGACGACCTGGGCGCGGATGCCCTCCACCAGGTCGTGGGTGGCGAGCGCGGCGCAGGAGACGCGGTACTCCTGGTCCAGGACGCGCTCCAGCGAACCGAGCCGCCGGGCCCGGCGCAGTGCCGCCAAGGTGACCTTCAGGGCCGTCGGCGACCTGGTGAGCAGGGTCTCCGCCGTCTCCTTCGCCGCCGGGTCGCCGTGGGCGAGCAGCCGCTGGACGATCTCCTCGACCGTGTCGGCGGCGTAGCAGACGTCGATCCAGTGCCGGTCGCGGGCCAGTTCCCCCTCCGGGGCCGGTCGCACATGCCGGGTGAGCGTCTCGTGCACGGGTCGGTCGGCGAGGTCGGCGATCAGCCGCCCGATCCTGTCCGACGGAACACAGTGGTCGGCGAGTCCGCACGACAAGGCGTCGGCGGCACCGATCTGAGCGCCTGTCAGGGCGAGATGGGTGCCGAGTTCGCCGGGGGCGAGGGCGAGCAGATGGGTGCCGCCGATGTCGGGCACGAAGCCGATGCCGGTCTCCGGCATGGCGATCCGGGAGCGCTCGGTGGCGATGCGGACACTGCCGTGCGCGGAGACGCCCACCCCGCCGCCCATGACGATGCCGTCCATGATCGCGACATAGGGCTTGGGGTAGCGGGCGATCCTGGCGTTGAGGCGGTACTCGTCACGCCAGAAGGCGGCCGAGGCGGTGCCGTCGCCGTCCCGGGCGTCGTCGTGGACGGCGCGGATGTCGCCGCCCGCGCACAGGCCGCGCTCCCCCGCGCCGGTGATGACGACGGTTTCGACGGCCGGGTCGTGCTCCCACTCCGTCAGGGCCTCGGCGATGCGCAGCACCATGGTGTGCGAGAGGGCGTTGAGCGCCTTGGGCCGGTTGAGGGTGAGATGTGCGGACCGTCCGGTGACCTGCACCAGGACGTCGTCTGCCGCCCCGGTCATTCGAACGCCTCCGTCAGGCCGCCGGCCACGATGACACGCATGATCTCGCTGGTTCCTTCCAGGGTCTGGTGGACCCGCGGGCCACGGACGATCTCCTGGACACCGTACGCGCTGGGGTGGCCGCAGCCGCCGTGGGGCTGGGGCGAGGTCGGCGACCGAGTACCCGGTGTCGGTGGTGAACCGCTTCGGCCACCGCGCACGGGTACGGCGCCTGCGGATCGCCCGGCCCAGATCCTGGGCGGCCTGCCGCACCCGGGCGCGGGCGGGACCAGGTCGAAGCCGGCGCGGCCGGCCGGCGGTACGCGCCTGCACCGCCGTCGCGAAGCTGCCGCGATGGCCGTGCCGGCCGCCCGCCTCAGTCGGCGGCGACGGGCTCGGCCACGGCGGCGGGGACGTCGCGGACGCCCAGCCGCAGGTGCTCCACGTGGTAGAGAGCCTGGTCGAGGAGTTCGGCGACGTGGTTGTCGTAGAGCGCGTACACGATCGAACGCCCGTGGCGTTCGCCGGTGACCAGTCCGAGGTTGCGCAGGAGGCGCAGCTGGTGGGAGCAGGCGGAGGCTTCCATCCCGACCGCGTCGGCCAGCTCGCCGACCGAGCAGGGTCCCTCCTGGAGCCGGGCCAGGATGTAGAGCCGCGAGGGGGTGGCGAGGGCCTGGAGGGTGGCGGCGACGTCGGCGGTCCCCACGGCGTCGAGGCGCTCGCGGGCGGTGGTGCTGCTGGCGGTGTCGGTTCCGTGGCCCATTGAGACATCATACCCATGACACATGAAGACCTATTCAGACGTTCCTGTACGGTGGACGTGTTGCCCGTCCGCCCGCGAAGGGTTGTTCTGCCATGTCTTCCGTCCTGGATCAGCGGCCCGCGCCTGCCGCCGCCGGCCCCCGTCCGGCGCCCGCATGGCGCCGGACGCGGGTTCTGGCGCTGCCGGAGGCGCGGTGGGCGCTGGCCGCGCTGGTCCTGTTCCTGATCGCCCTCCCGCTGGACCTCCTCGATGCCCCGGCCTGGCTGTGGGCTCCGCTCTATGTCGCCGTCTACGTCACGGGCGGCTGGGAGCCGGGTTGGGAGGGCCTGAAGGCCCTGAAGGACAAGACCTTGGACGTGGATCTCCTGATGGTCGTCGCCGCGCTCGGCGCAGCCGCCATCGGGCAGATCCTCGACGGGGCGTTGCTGATCGTCATCTTCGCGACCTCCGGCGCCCTGGAGGCCGTGGCGACCGCCCGCACGGCGGACTCCGTGCGCGGCCTCCTCGGCCTCGCCCCCGCCACCGCGAGCCGGATCCTGCCCGACGGCACCGAGGAGACGGTCGCCGCCGAGGACCTGAAGGTCGGGGACACGATCCTGGTGCGGCCCGGTGAGCGGGTCGGCGCCGACGGGCGGGTTCTGGACGGGGCGAGCGACGTCGACCAGGCCACCATCACCGGCGAGCCCCTGCCGGTGACCAAGGAGACGGGCGACGAGGTGTTCGCCGGCACCGTCAACGGCACGGGTGCCCTCCGCGTCCGGGTGGAGCGCGACCCGGCGGACTCGGTGATCGTACGGATCGTGAAGATGGTCGAGGAAGCCTCCGAGACCAAGGCTCCCACCCAGCTCTTCATCGAGAAGATCGAGCAGCGGTACTCGATCGGCATGGTCATCGCCACCCTCGCCGTGTTCGCGGTCCCGCTCTCCTTCGGCTCCGCCCTCCAGCCCGCCCTGCTCCGGGCGATGACCTTCATGATCGTCGCCTCCCCGTGCGCAGTGGTGCTCTCCACCATGCCGCCGCTGCTCTCCGCGATCGCCAACGCCGGCCGCCACGGTGTGCTCGCCAAGTCCGCCGTCGTGATGGAACGCCTCGGTCAGGTCGACACCGTCGCCCTGGACAAGACCGGCACGCTGACCGAAGGCACCCCGCGCGTCACCGACATCCGCCCCCTGCCCGGCACCGGCCTGACCGAGGACACGCTGCTGGCCCTGACCGCCGCTGCCGAGCACCCCAGCGAGCACCCGCTCGCCCGCGCGGTGGTCGACGCCGCCCGCGAACGCCGTCTGTCGCTGCCGGAGCCGCTGGACTTCACCTCCGCTCCCGGCCGGGGCGTGAGCGCCACCGTCGACGGCCGCACCGTCCAGGTCGGCTCACCCGCCCGCCTCCTGCCCGAGCCCCCCGAGACCGTGCGCAACCTCGTGGCGGAACTGGAAGGCACCGGGCGCACCGCGGTCGTGGTCCTGCACGACGGGATCCCGGCCGGTGTGATCGGCACGGCCGACCGACTCCGCCAGGATGCCGCCGCCACGGTCGCCGCCCTCGCCGAGCTGACCGGCCGCCTCCCGGTCCTGCTGACCGGCGACAACGAACGCGCCGCCAAGCACCTCGCCGGGCAGGTCGGCATCACCGACGTCCGCGCCGGACTCCTGCCCCAGGACAAGGCCGTAGCGGTCAGGGAGTGGGAGTCCGAGGGCCGCCGGGTCCTCATGGTCGGCGACGGCGTCAACGACGCCCCCGCGCTGGCCGCCGCCCACACCGGAATCGCCATGGGCAAGGCAGGCTCCGACCTCGCCCTGGAAACCGCCGACGCCGTCGTCGTCCGCGACGAACTCGCCGCCATCCCCACCGTCGTCTCCCTCTCCCGGGCCGCCCGGCG
This sequence comes from Streptomyces sp. NPDC005866, assembly GCF_040629895.1. Taxonomy (NCBI): domain Bacteria; kingdom Bacillati; phylum Actinomycetota; class Actinomycetes; order Kitasatosporales; family Streptomycetaceae; genus Streptomyces; species Streptomyces sp. NPDC005866. The sequence goes on along the minus strand of NZ_JBEXWP010000014.1, from coordinate 8,929 downwards.
CCTGGTCGTCCAGAACCTCGTCATCGCCGCCGTGTTCATCTCCGCCCTGGTGGCCTGGGACCTCATGGCCACCCTGCCCCTCCCGCTCGGCGTCGCCGGACACGAGGGCTCCACCGTCATCGTCGGCCTCAACGGCCTGCGCCTGCTGCGCGAAGCGGCCTGGAAGAACCCCGTCCAGCGAGGTACCGCATGAGCAAACGCTCCGGTCGTGCTGCTCCCGCCCCGGCCGCCGGAGCGGAAGCGGCACGGCCCACGGTCACCGTCTGCCGCGGGTGCTGCTGTGGCACGTCCAAGGTCCCCGGCCTTGATCACACCACCCAACTCCGCGAGCTGCGCGAGGCATTGAACGGCTCCGCGACCGTACGGGTCACCGACTGCCTCGACGCCTGCGAGCGCGCCAACGTCATCGTCGTCCAGCCCTCCGCCTGCGGCCGCGAGGCCGGCGGGCGCCCCGTCTGGCTCGGGCTGGTCAACGATCCCGACGCCACCGCCGCCATCGCCACCTGGATCGCGGGCGGCGGCCCCGATCTCGTCGAACCGCCCGCCATCCTCGACCTCCACGCCTTCAGCCCCTCCCGCCGGGTACGCGCGGGTGCCGCCCGAAGCCGGGACCTCCCGGATTGAAGCGTCAACCAAGCCGTCGGTAAAGTCACTTGAGACGTAAAGCTGGGCTTCCCCCATGGTCACTCCCGAGCCGCGCTGGCTGACCGACGACGAGAGACAGTCCTGGCTCGCCCTCGCCGGTGTGCTGGCCAGGCTCCCGGTGGAACTGGACGCGCAGTTGCAGCACGACGCGGGGATCAGTCACTTCGAGTACCAGGTACTGGCGGGACTCTCCGAGGCGCCCGGCCGTACCCTGCGGATGAGCGAACTGGCGCTGTTCGCCAACGGGTCGCTGTCCCGGCTCTCCCATGTCGCCAAGCGCCTGGAGGCCCGGGGCTGGCTGCGCCGCGAGCCGGACCGGCACAACGGCCGCTTCACCGTGGCGACGCTGACGGGGACGGGCTGGGCCAAGGTCGTCGGCTCGGCGCCGGGGCACGTGGCGGCCGTACGCCGGCTGGTCTTGGACCCGCTGCCCCAGACACAGGTCCGGCAGCTGCGGGAGATCGGCCGCCGGATCCTGGCGGCGACCGACGACTCCGGCAGGCCCCTGGGCTAGACCCAACGCGGTAGCCCGCGCCGGCCAGCAGCGGGACGGGACCCGAAGTCGGCGTCCAGCGCGACGCACAGGTCCTCGGAGTGCTCCAGGCGGGGCGCCGCGTCGTCAGTCGTCGGGGACGCCCGCTCCGCTGAGCGCGGGCACGGTCCGCTCCGGGTGGGCCAGGGAGCGGGCGCCCGGACGGAACGGCGACTTCCGCGGCTTCTGCTTCGACACCGCACTGTCCGCCGGCCCCGCCGCCCTGCCCACGCTGCTCGCCTTCGCCCGCCCCGGACATGTCCTGTTCGGCGGCGACTGGCCGTTCGCGCCGGCCGCGGCCGGCCAGTACTTCGCCCACGGTCTCGACAGCGGTGTCGACCCCGGCATCCTCACCGCCGTCAACCGCACCGACGCCGAAGCTCTCTTCCCCCGCCTGGCCGACGCCCCCGCGCCCGCGCCCGTCTCCCGTCCGCTCCCGCCGCGGCCGCGGCAGTCCGCACGGCGAGCCGGCGCCCGCTCCTTCTTCAGGCTCGTCCAGCCCGGAACCCACTGAGGGCCTCTGCGGGAGGTCCGGTGAACCGGCAGGGAACTCTTGGTCATGGGTTTCTCTGGACGGCCGTTCGAGTGCGAAGCCCTGCCTAACATGGGGCGATCACGACGGTTGCGAACCCGGGAGCTCGGGATGGTGTTGTCCGGCCTCAGCTGGAGGTCGTTGCGTCCCTGGGCGGTCGTCGCGGTCGCCGTCGTCTGTCTGGGGGCCGGAGTCCTGGCGCTCACGCACGACTCACGCCAGGCACACGCCGGCCCGGCCGCCCTGCCGCACACCACGGTGGAGGTGTCCCACAGCCGCTGCGGCCGGGGCTGGAGCACGCCGCGGTCCGGTCTCCAGGTCTTCGACCTGCGCAACACGGCCGACGGCCCCGCCGAGGTCTTCCTGGAGGACCCGAGGAGCCAAGCCGTCTACGGCGAGGTGGAGGGCATCGGCCCCGGCACGACCCGGAAACTGACCGTCCGCCTCGGCAAGGGCGCGTATGCGTTCAAGTGCGTCCCCGATGACGCCGACGCCGTCACCGGGCCCACGGTTCACATCACCAAGGGGACGAGCGGGCCGGCCGCGGCCCCGGTCACCGAGCACGATCTGATCCCGTCGGCGCTCGCTTACCAGAAGTGGGTCGGCAGCGGCCTGTCCGACGTCGTACGGCTGACGACGACACTGCGGGACGCGGTCGACGGCGGCGACGTCGCCGCCGCCCGTACCGCCTGGCTGCCGGCGCACCTGGAGTACGAGCGGCTCGGCGCGGCGTACGAGGCCTTCGGGGACGCGGACGGCGCGATCAACGGCACGGACGCGGGCCTGCCCGGCGGGGTGCACGACAAGGACTTCACCGGCTTCCACCGGATCGAGTACGGCCTGTGGCACGGCGAGTCCGCCGACGGCCTGCGCGGCCCGGCGGCCGGCCTGGTGAAGGCGGTCACCGCGCTGCGCGACGACTGGGCGCAGACCCGGATGGACCCCGCCCAGCTGGGGCTGCGGGCGCACGAGATCCTGGAGAACACGGTGCAGTTCGAGCTGACCGGCCGTACCGACTACGGCAGCGGCAGCAACCTCGCCACCGCCCGCGCCAACCTGGACGGCACGGTGCAGGTCATGACCCGGCTGCACCCGCTGCTGGCCACCCGGTACGCCGGTCTGTCCGGTCTGGAGAGCGAACTGGACCGGGCCGGCAGGACGCTCGACGCCTTCGAGCACGACGGGGGCTGGACACCCCTGGGCCAACTGAGCCACCGGCAGCGCGAGAACGTCGACGCCGCGCTCGGGGACCTGGTGGAACGCCTGGCATCGGTGGCGACCCTGTGCGATCCGCGGAGGACGGTGTGAGCACGAACGAGACGACGGGCAGGGGCGGAGTCGGCCGCCGTGGGTTCCTGCGGGGCGCGGCACTCGCGGGCGCGGGGCTGGCCGCCGGAGGCGCGGCCGCCCCGATCACGGACACCGCCACGGCGACGCCCGCCATCGCGCCCTTCCACGGCGCCCGCCAGCAGTCGGCGATCGCGGCGCCGCGCCGGACGGCCCTGTTCGCGTCGCTCGACGTCACCGCGGGGAGCCGGGCCGAGCTGACCGAACTGCTGCGCACGCTCACCGACCGCGCCCGTTTCCTCACCTCGGGCGGCACCCCCGACCCGGTGGGCGTCACCGCTCCGCCCGCCGACTCCGGCGTCCTCGGCGGGGAACTGCCGTCCGGGGCGCTGGCGGTGACCGTCGGCGTCGGCGCCTCGCTCTTCGACGACCGGTACGGGCTGGGCCAACTGAGACCCCGTCGGCTGACGACGATGCCGGCCTTCCCCGACGACGACCTCAGGCCCGAATGGTGCCACGGGGACCTCAGTTTGCAGTTGCACGCGGACGACACCGACACCGTGCTGCACGCCCTGCGCGACATCGCCCGGCACACCCGTGGCGGAACGCAGGTCCGCTGGCGGATGGATGGGTTCAGCAGCCCGCCGCGGCCGTCCGGCACCCCGCGGAACCTGATGGGCTTCAAGGACGGCACCGCCAACCCGCAGACCACCAGCGCCCGCGAGATGGACCGGCTGGTGTGGGTCGGCGGGGACTCCGGCGAGCCGGACTGGGCGGTCGGCGGGAGCTATCAGGTGGTGCGGCTCATCCGCATGCTGGTGGAGTTCTGGGACCGGGTCTCGCTCGGCGAACAGGAGCGGATGTTCGGCCGCTCCCGCGAGTCCGGGGCGCCCCTGGACGGTGACGCCGAGCACGACACCCCCGACTACGCCGACGATCCCAAGGGCGACGTCATCCCGCTGGACGCGCACATCCGGCTGGCCAACCCGCGCACCGCGGCCACCGCGGACCAGCGGATCCTGCGCCGTGCCTACAACTACGACCGGGGCATGGACAGCAACGGCAACCTCGACATGGGCCTGCTGTTCTGCTGCTACCAGCAGGACCTGGCCCGGCAGTTCGAGACCGTGCAGAAGCGCCTGGCCGGCGAACCGCTCGTCGACTACATATCGCCGTTCGGCGGCGGGTACTTCTTCACCCTGCCCGGCGTCCGGGACAGGAACGACTGGTACGGCAGAGCCCTTCTGACCTGAACCTGTCTGGACAACTCATGGGCGCGATCGGTCAATACACGGTCAAGGTTTGCCCCAGTATCCCTGACCGGGTGTTCACGCCCGCGCCATCATGGCTCCGCCACGACGCCCCGCAGCGGGCGAAGCATCCCTGCCTGTACGACGCAATGACGTTCATGCCCGAAGGGTGAACCAGCATGACCAGCACTGGAAGACGAACGGCGATCAGGAGCCTGGGGGCGCTCGCGGGTGCCGCCGCGCTCACGGTCCTCGGCGGCACCGCGCCCAGCTGGGCGGCCGTACCGGCCGGGCACAGCGGCGGCTCGTCCACCACGACGCCGATCAAGCACGTGGTCGTGCTGTTCGACGAGAACATCTCCTTCGACCACTACTTCGCGACCTACCCGAAGGCCGCGAACACCGACGGCACGAAGTTCACGGCGTCCAAGACGACCCCGAAGGACATCGACACCCTCGCGCACGCCGGGCTGCTGACGAAGAACCCGAACCAGTACGCGCCCAAGCGGCTCACCCCGGCGCAGGCCATGACCTGCGACCAGAACCACTCCTACGGGGCCGAGCAGTACGCCTACAACGGCGGCAAGGCCGACCAGTTCGTGCAGGACACCGAGGTCAACAAGTGCAGCGGCGGCCTGTTCGGCGAGCCGGGCCTGGTGATGGACTACTATGACGGCAACACCGTCACCGCGCTGTGGAACTACGCCCAGCAGTACACCCTGAACGACCGCTCCTACAGCTCGGTCTACGGCCCGTCCACGCCGGGCGCGCTCAACCTGGTCTCGGGTCAGACGCACGGCGCGATCTCCGTCGACTCGGTCACCGGCAAGCAGACGTCGACCCCCGATTCGTACGCCATCGCCTCCCCGGACGCCAAGGGTGTCGGCACGGTCATCAACGACCCCGACCCGGCCTACGACGACTGCTCCGACAAGGACCACACCAGCACCAGCGCGCTGGCGGCGCTGCAGGGCAAGAACATCGGTGACCAGCTCAACGCCAAGAACGTGACGTGGGGCTGGTTCCAGGGCGGCTTCCGCGCAACCACCGCCTGGGACGGCAAGTCGGGCGACTTCGCCAAGTGCGACACCACGCACACCAACGTCGGCGGCGCCTCCGTGGTCGACTACAGCCCGCACCACAACCCGTTCTCGTACTACAAGTCGACGTCCAACCCGCACCACGTGGCGCCGAAGAACGTTGACGAGATCGGTCACCAGGGCCAGGCCAACCACAACTACGACCTGACCGACTTCACCGCGGCCACCAAGGCGGGCAAGCTCCCGGCCGTCAGCTTCGTCAAGGCCGGCCAGTACCAGGACGGCCACGCCGGCTACTCCGACCCGACCGACGAGCAGCATTTCCTGGTGAACGAGATCAACGCGATCCAGAGCTCGCCGGAGTGGAAGTCCACCGCGATCGTGGTCGCCTACGACGACTCCGACGGCTGGTACGACCACGCCTACGCCAAGCCCCGCAACGGTTCCAAGGACACCACGGTCGGCTCCAACGGCAAGACCGTCGACAGCGCCGCCTGCCAGGCGGGCCCGGCCGCGTCCGGCGGCTACGCCGACCGCTGCGGCCCCGGCACCCGGCAGCCGCTGCTGGTCATCTCGCCGTACAGCAAGGTGAACAAAGTCGACCACACGCAGACCGACCAGGCCTCGGTCACCCGCTTCATCGAGGACAACTGGCGCACCGGCCGCGTCGGTGACCACTCCTTCGACGCCACCGCGGGCTCGCTGACGAACATGTTCGACTTCCGGCACCCGAACAACAAGCAGGTGCTGCTGAACTCGGACGGTTCCGTCAAGCACGTCGGCCCGATCCACCAGGTGGCTCCGGTCAGCACGCACATCACGCCGGGTCCGGCGCTGGAGGTCACGGCCGCGACGACCGGCTCCGCCGGGTTTCCCACCGTCCCGGTGAGCCTCGGCGTGGGCGCCCTCGTGGCCGTCGGCGCCACGGGCACGTACCTGACGCTGCGCCGTAAGCAGCGCACCACCGCCTGACCTCCGCACGGCTCCAACCACCTCGGCACGGTCCTCCTCCCCGGACCGTGCCGAGGTGCGTCTGGACATGGCTCAAATCCTTCACCCTCGGGATTCCTGCGGGCGCCGTTGCCCGTCCCACCCGTCCCTTACCGGCTGAGCCTCCGCGGATCGCCGCGGACGTCTCCCCGCGCAGTGGATACGATGATCGGTGGCAGGTACACCGACACGGCGGAAGGGCGCGCGGCACGATGACGAGCGGGGAGGCCGTGGCACTGCACGACCCTGTGGGCGTGTCCCTGCGCGGTCGCCATGCGGATCTCGGACGCCGGCTCGGCCGGGCCGCCTGGGCCGCGCCGGCGCCTCCTCCGACCGCGTCGGGGTGTCCTCCAGTGTCCGGAGTGTTCACTTCTTAAGGAGAGAAGTCCGTTGTCCATGCCGACCGTGTCCCAGGGCAGCTACTTCGAGGCCGTCGATGACCGCCGCTACAAGCCGACGCCCCACGCGGGCGGGGCCTGGGCGCCGGACGAGCAGCACGTCGGTCCGCTGTCGGGGCTCGTCGTCCACGCCCTCGACCGGTACCGGGCCGCCCGCCCGGCCAACGGCCTGCTGCTGTCCCGGATCAGCTACGACATCCTCGGCCGTCTCGCCCTGGACGAGTGCGAGATCGAGGTGGAGACCGTCCGTCCCGGGCGGACCATCGAACTCCTCGAAGCGGTCGTGCGGATCTCCGGCCGCTCGGTCCTGCGCGCCCGCGCCTGGTACCTGGCCGAACTCGACACCGCCGCGGTCGCGGGCGGCCCCGACGACCGTCTCGTGCCGCCGGAGTCCCTCGCCCCGTGGCCGGCGAGCGACCTCTGGCCCGGTGGCTACATCGACTCCGTGGAGATCCGTCCGGTCGAACCGCGGCGGCCGGGCCGTACGGCCGCCTGGATCTCCACGCCCCTGGAACTGGTCGCCGGTGTTCCGGTCAGCCCGCTCGCCTCGTATCTCACCCTGGTGGACACCGCCAACGGCATCGCCGTCCGGCAGCAGCCCACCGAGTGGATGTTCCCGAACGTCGACCTGACCATCCACCTCCACCGCCAACCCCGGGGCCCCTGGACCGGGTTGGACACCAAGGTCACCTTCGGCCCCACCGGGCAGGGCCTCACCGGCACGGTCCTGCACGACGTGGACGGCCCGGTCGGCCATGCCTCGCAGATCCTCACGGTCCGGCCGCTGCCGGGGGCGTAGGAGCCCGGCAGCCAACTGGGCCCTGCGGGCGACGGGGCTTGGACCCTGCAAGGGCCCCAGCAGCGGACGGTCACCGCCGTCGTGGACGCGCTCTCCCTGGCCTGCGACGCCCGGCAGCAGCTCCTGCAACTGGCGCGGGACGCCCGGTTGCGGGATCACTGGACGCGTCCGACCGCTGCGCGAACTTGCCCGGTCCGTCGACGACTTCACCGGGCGGGCGGCCGAACTGGGTTGGGCCGACGGGCTCGTGCAGAGCGACGGGCGCCCGGTGTCGCCGTGGTGGGGGTCGTCACCGGCTCTGCCGGGCTGGGGAAGACCACCTTCGCCATCCGCGCCGCCCACGCCGTGCGGCCGGGCTTTGCCGACGAGGTGTTCTCCCTCGACCTGTTCGGCATGTCCCTGCGGCCGCTGACCGTCGAGGACGCCCTGGGGCTGCTGCTCGGTGCGCTCGGGGGCGCGTCCCACGTGCCGATGATCAGCCACCCGAAGACCACGGCGCGCTTCGTCGAGACGGCCGTCAAGGCGACCTGCTGACCAGCCGACCCACCGCCCCGGCCCGCGGGCCGGGGTTTCCCGCTGCCCTCAGCTCCCGGGCTCTCCCTCGGCGGGCACCCGGTCGGCGCTCTCCGCAGGCCTGCGGTGCACGGTGCGGACCGGGATCGTCAGCAGCCACCAGTACTTGGCGAGGTCCGGTGACCAGAACGCCAGCGGGATCGCCGTGGCGAAGACCAGGACGTGCAGGAGGTTACGGCGGACCGCCTGCCTCAGCCGCTCGGGGTCCGCGTCCGGGGTGGCCAGGGCGGGCGCGGTCAGCAACCGCAGGTACATGGCGCACAGGAGGCCGAGGGACAGGGCGATCGCACCCGAGTAGCAGGCCGTCGCCGTGGTCGTCTCGCCGTACTCGCTGAGCAGTTTGGTCGGGAAGGGCAGCGCGGCCACGACCGCGAGCAGGGCGAAGTAGAGATAGAGCAGCCAGCGGTCGACGGTGGCGACCAGCGCGAACAGAGCGTGCTGGGTCAGCCAGAGCACGCCGATGACGGCGAAGCTCAGCAGATACGCGCCCACCGCCGGGAGCACCTCCCGGACGGCGTGGGCGACTTCCCATTCGTGCAGTCCCTCGGGGACGGTGATGTCGAGGGCGAGCAGGGTGATGGCGATGGCGAACACGGCGTCGCCGAGCATCACCAGTCGCTCCGGTCCCACGGATATCTCGCGGCGACGGAGGGCAAGGGGGCTGAGATGGTTCATGTCGGCGGCACCACGGCATTCCTCGGCGTACGGACGACGGAAGGATTACCACACCGCCATGTACGCCCGGAGCGGGGACGGCCCCAAGGCGGGACGGCCTAGGGCCTGTGGCCAAAGTCCCGCCTGCCCCGCGACGCCCGGCACGCACTCTCGCCGCACCGGGCACAAACCCAAGTACGTCCAGTACGAGGGCTTGCACCCGGCACCC